>CAKZYH010000242.1 GCA_937884725.1 uncultured Paracoccaceae bacterium | reverse complement strand
CGACATCGACCCCATCACGTTTCGCGCCAGCGTCTATGTGCCGAACCCGCCGCGCAAACTTAGCGTTGGTCGCGGTGAGGGCGGCATCGGCATCAATCCCCGCATGCCGCGCGACATTGACCAGCGTAAACAGCAGGTCCCCAAACTCCGCCGCAATCGCATCCTTGTCACCCGCATCAGCCGCAGCGGTCAGCTCAGCGACTTCCTCGCGCACCTTGTGGGCGACCGCCCGCGTGTCTGGCCAATCAAGCCCAGCCTTCGACACACGCTTTTGCATCTTCTGCGCGCGCACCAGGGAGGGAAAATTCGCCGGCACATCATCGATCAAGCCTTGCGGCTTACCGGCTTTCTCCTCTGCCTTGATCTGATCCCAAACGACCTTGATCTCATCGGGCGTGCGCGCAGGCCCATCGCTGAACACGTGAGGGTGCCGACGGATCAATTTCGCGCAAATCGCTTCCGCCACATCGTCGAACGCGAAGGCCCCAATCTCATCGGCCATCTGCGCATGGAACACCACCTGAAGGAGCACATCGCCCAGCTCATCCTTCAGGTCCGCCATATCGCCGCGCTCAATGGCATCGGCGGCCTCATAGGACTCTTCGATGGTGTAGGGGGCAATGCTCTCAAACGTCTGCGCAATATCCCAAGCGCACCCAGTCTCGCGGTCGCGCAGTTGCGCCATGATGGCAACGAGGCGCTTGATCGGATCAGGATCGGCAGGCGGTCTGGGCATAAGGGGCCTCGCTGCGCGTACGACAGTCGCATAACGCGAATTATGGAACCTAAGCAGGTTACCGGATCAGGTGGCCCAGCGCAGCACTCAGGCCGCCGCTGTCCCCGGCACAGGCCGCTCAATCACCATCAAATCGTACGCTGGCACCACATGAGGCGGCGTCGCAGCATTCAGCGCCTCATAATCGAGGTCGTGATGCATGTTGGTGAGAATGCCCTTCTCGGCCTTCATGCGCACGATCCACTCCATAGCCTGCTCAACATTGAGGTGGCTGGAGTGCGTCGTCCAGCGCAGCGCATCGATGATCCAAACGCTGAGGTCCGACACATGCGGCAACGCATCGCCCGGCAGATCGTGGAGATCCGACGAGTACGCCAAGTCGCCGACCCGAAAGCCGAGCGAATCGATCGCGCCATGGTTCTGCGCAAACGGCATCAGCGTCACAGGCCCGCCAGGCCCATCAATGGTCTCTGGCTGGCCAGGCGAAATCTCATGCGCGTCCAAAATCGGCGGATAGCCGAACGCGCCTTCAAAACAATACCCAAACGCTTCGTTGGCCCGCGATAGCGTTGCGCGATCCATATAAACCGGCACGCGCCGCCGCAGCGCCAACGCAAAGCCGCGTAGATCGTCGATGCCGTGCAAATGGTCCGCGTGGGAGTGCGTGTAAAACACCGCATCCAGCGCATTCACGGCAGTATCAAGGAGCTGCTCACGCACATCCGGCCCGGTGTCGATCAGAACGCGCGTTTTGCCGTGATCGCCAATTTGCTCGATCAACAACGAGCAACGCCGCCGCCGGTTTTTCGGGTTCGCCGGATCGCACTTGCCCCAGTCGCCGCCCACGCGAGGCACACCACCGGATGAGCCACAGCCCAATATCGTAAAGCGTAGCGTTGTCATCAGGCCGGCACTGGCGCCGGAACTTTGTGGAACAGCCGATAAAAGTTCTCGGTGGTCGCCTGCGCCAGCGTCTCCGCCGGTAACCCCAAGGCTTCAGCTAAAATCGCCGCCGTATCAGCCACATAGGCCGGCTCATTGGTCTTGCCGCGGTGGGGCTGCGGCGCCAGGTACGGCGCGTCCGTCTCCACCAGCATCCGATCGAGCGGAACCGTCCGCGCCACATCGCGCAGCGCATGGGCGGACTTGAACGTCACGATGCCCGAAAACGAGACATAGCCCCCCAGCGCCAAGCCACACTGCGCCAGCGCAGCGCCCGACGAAAAGCAGTGGAGCACGAAGGGAAACGCCCCCTTCTCGCTCTCCTCGGTCAGGATCGCGATCATGTCCTCGTCCGCATCCCGCGCATGGATCACCAGCGGCAGCTGGGTTTTCCGGGCGGCGTTAATGTGGGTGCGAAACCCTTGCGCCTGCGCGTCCCTCGGGGACTTGTCGTAAAAGTAGTCGAGCCCCGCCTCCCCGATCGCGACCACCTTGGGCGCCTCGCTCATCGCGACCAGTTCGTCGACCGTCACATCAAGCTCTTCATGAGCGTTGTGCGGATGCGTGCCCACCGACGCGAAAACGTCCGGCTCAGCATCAATGATCGCCTGCAAGCGGTGAAACTGCCGCACCCGCGTACAGATCGTCACAAAGCGCTCAACGCCCCGCCGCTTGGCGCGCGCAATTACCTCAGCCCGATCCACAAACTGCGGAAAGTCCAAGTGGCAGTGGCTGTCCACCAGTCTCATGACGAGGCCTCCGCCAACTCCAGCCGCGGTACAATTGGCGAGGGTTTAGGGAGCTGAGTCCCCGGCGTGAGCGGCGTCGCAAGCGCCGTAAAATCGCGCGCATCCTCGGGGATCGCCAACAACTCCGCCAGCGCCGCAGCCGTCTGCGGCACGAAGGGCTGCAACAGGATCGCAAACCGGCGCAGCGCCTCGGCCGTCACGCCAAGCACCACCGCCAT
>CAKZYH010000241.1 GCA_937884725.1 uncultured Paracoccaceae bacterium | reverse complement strand
CCGACTGCACCGAGCGGTGCAGCGAATGGCGCATGGCCGCCTCAATGGGCACGCCACGCAAACTAGCCTCAGTGAGATAGCCCGCACGGAGGCCATGGGCCGAGACCATGTCAGGGTCGATCCCGGCAGCGGCTGCGGTGCGCTTTACAATCCTGTTGACTGCCTCGCCCGACAGCGCCCCTGCCCCCACATTGCCCCACCGATCGATGGGCCGGAAAATTGGCCCCTCATCGCCATCGCAGGTCACGGTGCGCAGTGCTGAAAGCCAGGCCTCCAAGTGACGCTGGGCGCGGCCCGTCACCACCAAAAACTCGCCATCCTGCGCACTGGTGGTTTTTGTTCCGCCAAGAGCAATGCCCAGCCCTTCGGTGGAAGGGCTGACATCACTCTTGGCGATCTGGGCCATCTGGCCAATGCACCCCTCACCTGGCAGCGGTTCTGGTGAGCCAAGGGCAAACACGTGTTCAATCCGCAGCGCACCAAGTTCACTGCGCCGCCGCCCACCCGTGGCAAAGGCCACCAACAGCAGCGTGCGATCGCGCAATTGGCGCAGCGTGAGCGTGCTCCCCGACCCCTCCCCGTCCACACAGGTCAGTGCGGGGCTCAATCCAGCGTTCAGCCCAGCATTCAGCATCGTGTCGAGCACTTTTCGCGTCACCGCGATTTGGCTGTGCCGGCCCTTCTGGCGCGCTGAAGCCTTGGTGGCGGCCGAGAGCGCCCGGCGCACCGCCGCAGAGGTTAGTGACGACTCGAACCCCCTCGCCTCGGCCGCCCGCCGCCACGACGATAGTCGCCGCGCCACTGTGGCCGGCGCATGCGGCAGCGCACCGCGCAACACGCCAGCATCACGCAGCGCCGCCTCTACGTCCGCCGGCATACCATAGCCCTCAACGCGGACCGCTCGTTCGCTCGCACGAAACAGGTGCTGCGCGATAAAGCTAAGCGCCGCCGCATCGCTCGGCGGCCAGGCAAGGTGCGCACCCGTGCTCGCCACCGACCACGCCTCCAGATAGGCAAGATCGGAGGCGACAGCCCGCACCGTATTGGCCGGCACCGCCGCGCGCACCAGATCGCGCAACGTCGCGACATCCGCCGCCGTCAGATGACCGGCGAGCCGCTGCGCGGTGTCCACAGGCACAATTTGGATGAGCGCATCAGCGACACTGCAGGACGGCGAAGTCAGCTCTGTCATACCAGGACCCACACCCTCAACGCACCAGTCCGCCCGACAGCAACCCGATTTCAGCCGAGCAAAACACGCAGCGCATCAGCGCCGCATGACGCGCACGGTAGGGCAAAAGAATGAACGCTTT
>CAKZYH010000240.1 GCA_937884725.1 uncultured Paracoccaceae bacterium | reverse complement strand
GCCTCGTCGCTATCGGCTACGGCGCAACTCTGATGTCGGATCGGGCGCTTTTCATTCCGCCGGTGGAGGGTGTGGTTGCGATCCCGCTCGAAGGGCCTGGGGCGGACGTTGAGGTTCGGGTTGTGTGGCACCCTGGCAATGACAATCCGGCATCCCGCCGGTTCGTCAGTTTTGTCAGGAATCGGCATCGTACGAGTGCGACGTTGGATGTGCTCCCGGGCGCGGGGTAGATGCGCCGCTTGCGCCGGTCCGAGCGCCGCCGTCCGATGCATGACCAGTTGCTCTTGACCAAGGTTTGGACGTTGGACTTGAACGGTTTGGGCTTCGATCCGGTTTCGCCGCAGCCGGTTCACCGATGCTTGCCTCCGCCCCACAAGCGCGCTTTGCGCGGGCGAAGCCGCGGTCCGATCCCATGAACTTTGCCAGCATCGGGGGGACGAGGCGGGCTGGCTCCAGCAGTTGGCCGGTTTCATCCTCGTAGGCTTTCGAGTAGGTGAGCAAATCGCGATGCACTGCGGGCGGCAGGTCGATGGTGAGTCGCACCGGCTTGTCGTCTTCGATGGGGCCGAGCTTTAAGCGTGACATGTTTCCTCCTCACTGGGGTTCGAGGACAAGGTCGCGTTGCACGATGGCGCGAACCGGAAAGCCTGGACGGATGGTCAAAGTGGGTGGGATATCGAGTTCCCGGTCTATTAGTCGTGTCGCAGTGCGATCGGCTTCGCGGCCCAAACTGTTGCGGAAGGTATCGGCAATCTCGTCTTCACCGTCAGCACCGAACTCGCCAGCAACACCGAGGAGTGTCGTGAGACCTGCCGCCAGGAACAAGCGGCCCCAGTGGCGGTTGACCTTGTCTTGCAGGCCCGCGAATCCTGCCGGATCGGAGGCAGGTAAGCGCTCCAAGGTGATCGATCGTCCGTCTTGGAAAACGATGCGGGTCCAGGCGACTTGGACGCGCTGGTCGCCGGCGCGGATGTTGGTATCATACATGCCGATGAGCCGAGCGCCTTGCGGGATGAGGAGATAACGGCCGGTTGGGCTGTCGTAGACGTTCGCGGTGACGAGGGCGCTCACGGGACCGGTACGATCGGAGCGGATGCCGGAGATCAAAGCACCGGGAATCACCGTGCCGGCTTGGATGATGTAAGGGGATGTGGGCGGCTGCAACCGGTCAGCAGAAACCACGCGCCGATCTACCGGTGTATCTAGGAACGGCGTCTCCCCTGTGTCGGTCGAGAATGATCCTCGTGCTGATCCGACATCGAGTGCGGAGCCGCTTGCGGTGGCGGCGGCCACGAAGAGTTGGCTCACTCTTGCAGCTTCCTGCTCCTCCGCTGCACGTTGCGCCGTTGGATCATTTCCCAACATAGGCGCCTCGGGAAGTCCGCGATTGGCAACGATGGCGCGTCCGAGATCACCCGGCAGCGGGGGGCCGAGCACAGGCACCTCCCGCTCTGGCCGTCGCATCTCGGAGTAGTTGCTGGGGAGTTCAGCCAGCCGGTCGGACGGAAGTACGTTCTCTGCGATAGCGGCATTGATCGGCCTCTCCGTTCGATCGGGACCGTCGAGAGCGACGAGAAGCGCCCCGAAGATAACGGCAGTAGTCAGTATGGACACCAAAGCAATCGCTCGGCGTGACAGACGCTTTACGGCAGGCGGTTTTGCTCGAAGACGTAACTCTTCAGGGATCGATCCTTCGGCTGAGGCGGCCGTGGCGTTCATGATCCAGAGCCGCGAATGAGCCTTGCAAGCACCGGATTTGCTACCGGCTTGGCAGGTGTTGTTCGCTCGATCCGGACCACTTGTTGTTTTTTGCTGCCAAGGCGGAGTTCTGCTGCGCCGAAGAGCCGGTCGACGATCATGACGTTTTCATGCACGCGGAAGTTCACAAGCTCTGATGACCCATCCTCGCCAATGACAAGGATAGGTGGCATCTCGCCCTGCGAGATCCCGCGTGGAAAAACAACGTAGACTTTTCGCCGGTCATCAAAAACGGTCAGCGGCGTCCATGGCGGCCGATCGCCTGACAGTGCATAGCGATAGAGCCGCTGGTTTACCGGTGGGATCGCGGGGCGCGATGGGGATTGATACCGGGTTCGGCGCCGCGCCGAATCTGTGTACGCCCAGGCGACCGAGGCAAGATAATCCTCTTCGGTGGACCGAAGCTCCAGATGGTAGGAGCGGCGGTTCGTGTTGATGACCAGATTGGTCCTGAGGTCGGGGCGGGTTGGCTTGATGAGGAGGTGAACGCGTTCGCTTTCGCCGTCGCCGCTAACGGTGTCCCCAATCATCCACCGCACCGTATCACCAGCTGAGATCGGCCCGGGACCGATGAGTTTCTCGCCGGGTTCAAGCGCAATTTCCGTGACATGCTCCGGCGCTGCGTAGACTTGGTAGAGCGCACCCGGGCTGTAAGAGTAAACTTGGATGGCATTGTAATAACCAGCCTTCTTTGGCTCTATTCTTGCCGCTTCATTTGCTGTGGCGACGCGTTCGATGGCGCTGGCGGCTTCCGGAGCTTCCTTCGGGCCGCCACGCGACACGGTGAGCTTTGGGGGCTGATGCAACGGTGCTGCGCGGTTATCCGCACGCGCGTGGACGGCTGGAG
This sequence comes from uncultured Paracoccaceae bacterium, assembly GCA_937884725.1. Classification (GTDB taxonomy): domain Bacteria; phylum Pseudomonadota; class Alphaproteobacteria; order Rhizobiales; family Amorphaceae; genus Acuticoccus. The sequence goes on along the minus strand of CAKZYH010000240.1, from coordinate 1,858 downwards.
CTTTCGGTAACGGGACGTCGTCGTATGCAATGGTGGGCGGTTTTGTGGTCGCGCAGCCGGCCAACACGGCTGCGAGACCGGCGGTGAGCATTGCCTTGGTCATTCGGCGAACTCCTTCGACCAGCTGATTGCGTCGACGTAGATGCCCAGCGGATTCTTGCGCAGCCGTTCTGCGTCGCGCGGTTGGCGGATCCGGATGGTAAGAATGGCGCTCCAGCGCTCGGCGTTCGCGAGTTGGCCGTTGCGGTAGCTGCGCTCGGTCCAGGCCACACGAAACGAATTGTCGGATGCACGAACCACGCTTGAGACCTCGATCGAGACTTGCTCCTCATCCGCCCGGGTGAATGGGTCGTTTTCGCGGGCATAGTCGTTGAGCGCGGCGGCGCCGCGGGATGTGGCGAAGTCGTAGGCGCCGAGCCAGTCGTTTCGCAGCACCACCGGGTCCGCAGGGATCGCGCGGACGTGCTCGATGAACCGCGCGAGATGCCAGGCGATCTGAGCTTCACTTGGCTGAAAAGTGTCAGCGGCAGGTGCCACGGTGCGTGCTTCACCAAAGCGATCGACTTCCACGACCCAAGGGACGACTGTTCCGCGCGTGGATTGCCACACCAGCGTTGCGGCAAAGGTGGCGGCGAGGAAAAGGCAGCCGAACGCCATGAGCCGCCAGTTCTTGGCCTGCACGCGCGCGGAGCCGATGCGCTCGTCCCAGGCTTGGGCCGCGCGTTGATAGGGTGTTTCGGGTGCTGGCGTTTTGCCGTAGTGGACGCCGGGTCGCTTGAAGATCATCGGTCCTCCGTGAGCTTCACCGACGTTCCGCCGGCTGAGCCATCACCGGCGCGCACGGCCTGGGCAACCGTGGCGATACCGCGGTTCATCCTGCCGCTACGTTGCATGCGTTTGGCCCAATCGGGCGTCGCATTTACTGCCGACGCACGATCTCCACCTTCAGGCCCTGCACCCTCGACGGCAGCGGTTGCAAAATGGCTTCCGTCGTTGAAGCTCTGCCGGAGACCACCGGCCGCAGAGCGGAGCGGCGCGGTTGCCGCAGAACCTGCGGCCATGGCGACGCCGCTGGCGCCGCCAGAAACGCCGCCGTGCGTCCGCTGACCCGTTTGCCAGCCGGCATGCGTACCGCCGGCCATCACCGCCCCTGCGCGGGCGACATTCGCGCTGGTGCCAGCGACTGCCCTGGCGGCGGCAGCGCCTCCGGCAATGGCGCCGCCTGCCGCGAGCCCAGCGCCGATGGCGGCCCCGGCACCGAGCTGCGGTCCACCGGAAACAATCCCGTTAGCGATGCCCGGACCGAAGATCCCCAACGCGAGAAGTGAAAGGGACGCAAGCACGATAGCCATTGCGTCTTCGATGGTGGGTTCTGCCGAAAAGCCTGTGGTGAACTCGCCAAAGATTGTGGAGCCGATGCCGACGATCACGGCCAGCACCAGGACCTTCACGCCAGAACTTACGACGAGACCAAGAACGCGCTCCGCCATGAACGCGGTTTTGCCGAAGAGGCCAAAAGGAACCAGTATGAAGCCTGCCAGCGTCGCGAGCTTGAACTCAATAAGCGTGACGAAGAGCTGGATGGCGAGGATGAAAAATGAAAGCAACACCACAATCCAGGCGAAAAGAAGGATCGCGATCTGAAGAAAATTTTCGAAGAACGAGACGAATCCGACGAGATCGGCGATGGATGCCAAGATCGGCTCGCCGGCCTCGAGCCCGACAGAGGCGATCCGGCCAGGTTGGAGCAGTTCGCTTGCCGACACTGACCCGCCGGACGCGAGTGTGCCGAGGCCGGCAAAGCTATCGAACACAATGCGGGCCAATGCATTCCAGTTGCCGATAATGTAAGCGAATA
>CAKZYH010000239.1 GCA_937884725.1 uncultured Paracoccaceae bacterium | reverse complement strand
ATATTTCCATCGACAGCATTGCGCAAATCTATACAGTCAAAGCGCTCGGAGTGGCGGCTCCGTACCCACATCAACAGTATAGATCGGCGGCTCTGGGGCAGAGGCCGCTTGCGAAAGATCGAACCATGGCTGAGTTCCCCGAAAAGGCAAAGGTCGTCATCGTTGGCCTCGGCGGTATCGTCGGCGCTTCAGTCGCCCACCACCTCATCGAGCGCGGCTGGGACGACATTGTCGGCATCGACACCTCGGCCATCCCCACCGATGTCGGCTCAACGTCCCACGCGTCCGACTTTTGTTACGCGACAAGCCACGACGCGCTGTCATGCTGGACAACGCTCTACTCCATCGACTTCTACGAAAAGATGGGCGCGTACGACAAAGTCGGCGGCCTGGAAGTCGCCCGCGTTGGCGACGATGCCCGCATGGACGAAATCAAGCGCAAGGTCGCATCCGGCAAAGCCTTTGGCACTCGCGCGCACCTCGTCACACCGGCTGAGATCAAAGAAAAGTTCCCGCTCATCGAAGAGGATCAGGTCCAAGGGGGTCTTTGGGATCCTGACGCTGGCCTCGTCGTCCCTCGCTCCCAGGCCGTCGCCGGCCGGCTGGTCGACGACGCGGTTGAGACCGGCAAACTGCGCGCGATTGCGAACTGTCCCGCCACCGACCTGATTGTCGAAGACGGCCGTATCAAAGCCGTCGTCACACCCCGCGGCACCATTGAGGCGGACAAGATCATCATTTGCGCCGGCCTCTGGGGCCGCCTGATGGCGAAAATGGTCGGCGAGGACCTGCCCGTCATGCCGGTCGACCACCCGCTCCTGTGGTTCGGCCCCTACACCGAGTTCGCCGGCACCGGCAAAGACATCGGCTTTCCGCTCCTACGCGACCAAGGCAACTCTGCCTTGATGCGCTACTCTGGCGACCCCACCACCACCGAGTGCTGCATGATCGAGTGGGGCTACTACGAGGAGGAGGAGCCCCGCCTCTGCCACCCGCGCGACATCTTGAGCAAAGAAGCTTCGCGCATGTCCCCCTCCCAGCGCGATCTCGACATCGATCAGGTCATGCCGGCCCTGGAACGCGCCATCGAGCTCACCCCGATCCTGGGCGAACTTGGCTACGACGAAAAGCGCTCCTTCAACGGCCTCCTCCAGGTCACCACGGACGGCGGCCCCTCCATGGGCGAAAGCCTCAAAGCCCGCGGCCTTTGGTACGCCGTCGCCATCTGGGTCAAGGACGGCCCGGGCATGGCCAAGCTCCTCGTCGATTGGATGACGGACGGCCGCACAGAGATCGACCACCACGCCATCGACTATTCGCGCTTCTACGACTTCCAAACCACCGAAGACTTCATCGAAGCCCGCACCACCGAAACGGCCCGCAAGATCTACAACCCCGCCGTCCACCCGCGCGAACCCTTCGCCGGCGGCCGGGACATCCGCCGCAGCCCGTTCTACGAGCGCGAAGTCGAGCTTGGCGGCCACTTCATGGAGCTTGGCGGTTGGGAGCGCGCGCACGGCTACGCCGCGAACGAGCACCTGCTGGCAAAGTACGCCAACCAAGTTCCGGTGCGCGAGAACGAGTGGGACAACCGGCACTTCTGGCGCGTCTCCAATGCCGAACACCTGGAGATGAGTTCTTCCGTCGGCATGGTGAACCTCAGCCACTTCGCGATCTACGACGTCACCGGCCCCGACCATGTCGCGTTCATGGAGTACCTGTGCGCGGCCAAAATCGGCGGCGACCAGCGCATCGGAAAAGGCATCTACACCCACTTCCTCGACGATTTCGGCATGGTGAAAGCCGATTTCACCGTCCTTCGGATGGACGACCGCATCCGCTTTATCGACGGCGCCGATGCCGGCAATCGCGACTTCATCTACATGCGCCGCATGGCCGAAAGCCTTGGCCACGACGTCTCAGTCACCGACATTTCGACCGACTACATCACGATTGGCGTATGGGGCCCCCACGCCCGCACAACGCTGCAGCGCGTGGTGGACGATGCCGCCGCCATCGAGGCGGACAAGTTCCCCTTCGCCTCGTTCAAGCATGTCACCATCGCCGGCTGTCAGGTGATTTTGTTCCGCATCTCATACGTCGGCGAGCAGGGCTTTGAGCTTCACATGCGCTACGAAGACGGCCTCGCTGTCTGGGATGCGATCCGCGCAGAAGGCGTCATGCCTTTTGGCATCGAGACCTACGCCAATTCCCGCCGCATGGAAAAAAGCCTGCGCCTTCAAAACGCCGACCTTTTGACCGAGTACAACCTCCTGGAGGCAGGCCTCGCCCGGCCGAAGGTCAAGGACGACGACTTCGTCGGCAAGTCTGCCCACCTGGCGCACCGTGCCCGGGACCATCAGCCGGCCACCCTTTGCACCCTCGTCATGGACGAAAACCGCGACAGCACGGGCACAGCCCGTTACCCGGTCGGCGTCCTGCCCATCCTGGACCCCAAGACCGGCCAAACACTGGTCGACACCGAAGGCCGCCGTTCGTTCACCACGTCCATCGCGTACGGCCCATCGGTCGGCAAGAACATCGCGCTCTCCTACCTTCCCCACGAGCATGCCGTGGAGGGCAACACCTTCCACGCCGAATACTTCGGGGAAGTCTTTCCGATGACCGTCGCGGCCGTGGGCTACAAAGCCCTCTACGACCCTGACAACGCCCGCCCAAAGTCTTAAGTGCGCGGGTGAACGAGAGCGGAGCGGTGAACATGCGGGTCTTTAAAGGCAGCTTCACGCAGCAGGAACCCATCCCTCAAGAGGCCATCGAGGCCGCCACCGAGGTAATGCGCTCCGGCCGTCTTCATCGCTACAACACTGCGCCCGGCGAGACCGCCGAGGCGGCCCTCCTGGAGGCTGAATATGCTGCCTACCAGGGCGCCAAATACTGCCTCGCCTGCACCTCAGGCGGTGCCACAATGGCGTTCGCCTTGCGCGCTGCAGGGGTCGCTCCCGGCGAGGCGGTGCTCACCAACGCGTTTACTCTTGCGCCCGTGCCCGGCGCCATCGCCGCGGTCGGCGCCCGTCCGGTGTTTGTGGAGACCACCGACAACCTCACCATCGACCTCGACGATCTTGCCGCCAAAGCCCAAAGCAGCGGCGCGAGCATCCTGCTCCTGTCCCACATGCGCGGCCATTTGGTCGACATGGACGCTCTCGCCAAGGTGCTGGCGGACCACAACATCACGCTCATCGAGGACTGCGCCCACACCATGGGCGCCACTTGGAACGGCACGAAAAGCGGCAACTTTGGCCTCGCCGGCTGCTTTTCGACCCAGACCTACAAGCACATGAATTCCGGCGAAGGAGGCTTCCTGACCTCCGACGATCCCGCCTTCATGGCCCGCGCGATCATGCTGTCGGGCTCCTACATGCTCTACGAGCGCCACGGCGCCGCCCCGCCGGCAGAAGCGTTCACCGACGCCCGCCTCAACACGCCCAACATGTCCGCGCGGATGGATAACCTGCGCGCGGCCATCCTGCGCCCGCAACTGAGGACGCTGGACAGCGCCATCGCTCGGTGGAACGCGCGATACCAAGCCGTCGAAGCCGTCCTGAAAGGCACGCCGGGCGTCAAAGTCCCTGTCCGGCCGCGCGAAGAGTTCTACGTCGGAAGCTCGTTCCAATTTCTCGCCCCAGGGATCAGCGAAGCCGCCGCCAACGCGCTTCTTGCCGGGTGCGCCGCCCGCGGTGTTGAGCTGAAGTGGTTCGGCGCCAAAGACCCTGTGGGCTTCACCAGCAACCACCAAAGCTGGCGCTACGTCGATCCCCAAGCCCTTCCGCAAACCGACCGCGTCCTCGCGGGCCTCTTTGATATGCGTCTTCCGCTCACCTTCTCGGTGGAGGATTGCGAGCTCATCGCGGCCATCATTAAGGAAGAGCTCGAACGGGTGCTGCAGCCGGCCTAAAAGCAACGGCGCCGATCACCGCACGAACCGACGAGCCAGCCCATGCCGCGCCTTTCCGCCGACGAGCCGTTCCTGCACCCAGAGGTCACGCTCCACGGTGACATCTCTCTGGGCCGTTACGTCGAAATCGGTCGAAATGGGCGTATCACCAACGCGGCCATCGGCGATTACGGCTTTTGCGACCGCTACGTCGACATTGCCAACGCCGACATTGGCAAAATGGCCAGCATCGCGGCGTTCGCCCGGATCGGTGCCGTCGATCACCCGCTCGAACGCGCCGTCCTCAGCCACTTCACGTACCGCTCCAACGACTACTGGGATGACGCCGAGCCCGACGACACCGTCTTCGCCCGCCGCCGCGCGCGCCGCGTGACCATCGACCATGACGTTTGGATCGGTGCCGGCGCGCAGATCAAGCCGGAGGTGACGATGGGTATCGGTTCCGTCGCCGCTGCAGGAGCGCTCGTCACCAAAGACGTGCCCTCGTTTTGGATCGTTGCGGGGTTACCGGCCAAACCGCTGCGCCGCCGTTTTCCCGACGCGATTTGCGACGGCCTCGAACAGCTAGCGCTTTGGGACTGGGACCACGACACGCTGCGTGCGCGCCTTGACGATTTGCGCGCCCTCAGCGCCGAGCAAATCCTTGAACGCTACGGGTGATCGACCACCAGCGTTACGCGTTCACCAACGAACCACGTCCTGCCCCATTCGACCCGCCGGCCGTCGCCATCGGCGTTGATGCTGGTGACCCGGGCAAGTGCCGCACCGACCTTCACCTCCAGGAGGCCCGCCTGCAGTGCGTCGGCCACTCGGGCATCGATGCGGCTTTCCACGCGCACGTGATCGCTCACCCCGCATGCCTTGAGCGCAGCCGTCACCGACGGGTCCGCCCGCAGCGCGTCGGGCAACTGCTCAAGCCCGTCCGCCGGAAAGCATGACTGTGACAGCGCGATGGGTCGTCCGTCGGCAAGGCTAATCCCGTCCAGAACGTGCACCTGCGCGCCTGGTGTCAGCGTCAGCGCTGCGCTTTCCCGTTCTGTTGCCGCGCGAGTCTCCAACGAGAGCATGCGCTTTTCGGGCGCGCGCCCTGCCAAGTTCTGGTGAAACCGCACCCGCCGCCCCAGCGGATAGGCCGCCGGCTTGGCCGCCACAAATGTGCCAGCGCCCCGCCGCGCGTGAACGAGGCCGTCCTCTGCCAAAACGGCCAGCGCCGCCCGCACAGTGTGCCGGTTCACCCCAAAACGCGCCGCGAGCGCGCCTTCTGTGGGCAGTTGATCGCCCGGCGCCCAGCCGCCCGCTGCAATGTCATCACGCAGTGATGCTGCGATGCTATCGCGCCGTGTCATCGCTGGCGTGCTCTCGACATCTCGACAACTCCCTCGTGCCCACCTATGATTTATCTAGTTGTATAGTTAGCCGAGGATTTGTCGACCCATGGACCGCCAAGCCTGGCTTTCCACCTTCGCCATCGCGCCCCACGCCGACCTCATCGCCCGCGCCGCACCGTTCGACGCGCCGGCCCAAACCCTGCGCGCGCCGGAAATCGGCTCCGTCATGGTCCGAGGTCGCGCCGGCGGGACGGGCGCGCCATTCAATCTCGGCGAGATGACGGTGACACGTTGCTCGGTCCGGATCGGCGATCACGATGGTCACGGCTGGGTTCAAGGCCGCTCCAAACCCGCCGCCCGCGCGGCCGCGATCCTCGACGCGCTGCTGCAGGGGGAGAGGGCGTCAGAGGTGGAGGCTGCGGTCATCAAACCTCTTGCAGAAGCCGCTCAGACCCGCCGCGACGCTCGGGCCAAGAAAGCCGAGGCCACCAAGGTCGATTTCTTCACGCTCGTTCGGGGCGAAGACCAATGACGGCCATGACCGGTGCGTTCGCCGATCCTGCCCGCGATGGCGCGCGCGCTTTCCGCGCCATCCTTGATGCCATGGCCCGCCCAGGCCGCATCCATCCAATAGACGGCCCAAACGCGCCCGAACTCTCCCCGGCCGCGGCCGCTGTCCTCCTCACCCTTGCCGACACCGACACACCCGTTTGGCTCGCCATCGATGCCGCGCGCCCTTGGCTCAGCTTCCACTGTGGTGCCCCGAAGGCCGATAAACCGGGCTGCATGTTCGCCGTTGGGCCGTGGGAAAGCCTTGCCCCCCTCGACCCCTACCAGCCCGGCACAGCCGATTACCCGGATCGATCCGCCACGCTGATCGTGGAGATGGACGAACTCGCCGCGGAAGGTGCCACACTGTCCGGCCCCGGCATTGATGGCACCACGACCCTTTCACTGCCCGACCCCGCCGCCATGCGGGCGAGCAACGCGCGCTTTCCGCTCGGCCTCGACTTCATCTTATGCGCCGGCAACAGCGTCGCCTGCCTGCCCCGCTCCACAAGGATCGCCTGAATGTACGTCGCGACAAAAGGCGGCGAGAAGGCCATCGACGCCGCTCACCAGTGGCTCGCTGAGGAGCGCCGCGGCGACGTCAACGTTGCAGAGCTGACGCTGGAGCAAATCGCCGAGCAGCTCACCCTTTCGGTCGCCCGCGTCATGGCTGAGGGCGCCGTTTACGACCCGCCCCTCGCAGCGCTCGCGATCAAACAAGCCCGCGGCGATCTCATCGAGGCGATCTTCCTTGTCCGCGCATACCGCACCACGCTGCCGCGCCTTGGTGCCAGCCACGCGGTCGATACCGGTGCGATGGCCTGCGATCGCCGGATCAGCGCCACATTCAAGGATTTGCCCGGCGGCCAGGTTCTTGGTCCCACCTTCGACTACACCCACCGCCTCATCGACTTCACACTGGCCGCCGATGGCGACCCTACGCCCGCCCAGGCGACCGATGGCGCAGGCGAGGACAAGCCCCGCGTCCTCGATCTGCTCGGCCGTGAAGGCCTCATGGAACCGTCAGGGGAGGGCGATCAAACCCCGTTAGACATAACCCGCACTCCGCTCGACTTGCCCACCACCCGCGATGCCCGGCTCCAGGTGCTCGCCCGCGCCGACGAGGGCTTTTTGCTCTCCATGGCTTACTCCACCCAGCGCGGTTACGGTCGCACCCACGCCTTCGTCGGCGAACTGCGTATCGGTGCCGTGGCCGTGGAAATGGAGATCCCCGAACTCGGCCTCACCATTCAGATCGGCGAAATCACGCTCACCGAGTGCGAGACCGTCAACCAGTTCACCGGCTCCAAAACCGAGCCACCCCAGTTCACGCGCGGTTACGGCCTCGTCTTCGGCCAATCGGAGCGCAAAGCGATTTCGATGAGCCTCGTGGACCGGGCACTGCGTGCCGCAGAGCTCGGCGAGGACCTGTCAGGCGTTCCCGCTCAAGACGAAGAGTTCGTCATGATGCACAGCGACAACGTCCAGGCCACAGGCTTCCTGGAGCACATCAAACTGCCCCACTACGTCGATTTTCAGGCCGAGCTTGAGCTGATCCGTCGCCTCCGCCGCGAGGCCGAAGCCAACGCCCAACACGAGGCCACCGAATGAGCGTGAGCACGATCATTTTCGATCTCGGCGGGGTGCTCCTCAACTGGCAGCCCCACCGCGTCTGGTCGCCGGAGCTGGGCGAAGCAGAGGCGCGCGCTTTTATGGACCGCATCAACTTCCCGGCCCTCAACGTGCGCGCCGACGGCGGCGAAAGCTTTGCCGACCTTGCCAAAGAGATCGAAGATCCCGCCGACGCTGAGCGCTTCCTCGCCTACCCAAGCCTCTTCGGCCGCGCCGTCGAAGGCGGCATTCCGGGCATGTGGGAACTCCTCGACATGCTCGTCGCCCAAGGCACCCCGCTGCACGCGATCACCAACTTTCCCGCAGAGTGCTGGACCGCCGCGGTCACCGCGCACCCGCAGCTCGGCACGTCTTTCGGCGAGATTTTCGTCTCTGGTCGCGAGGGGATCATGAAGCCCGACGAACGAGCCTTCCAGCGCTTGCTGGACCGCGCCGGCGTCGCCGCAGCCGACTGCCTGTTCATCGACGATAGCGCCAAGAATGTTGAAGCCGCCGCGGCGCTCGGCCTCTCGGCCCACCACTTTCAAGGCGCAGAGCCGCTGCGCGCAGATCTCACCGCGCGAGGCCTTTTGTGAGCGACTACAACTTCGCCTACCTGGACGAGCCCACCAAGCGCATGATCCGCCGTGCACTCCTGAAGGCGCTCGCGATCCCCGGCTACCAAGTCCCGTTCGCGAGCCGCGAAATGCCCATGCCCTACGGCTGGGGACCTGGCGGCGTCCCAGTCGCCGCGGCGCTCCTCACGCCGGACGCTACGCTCAAAGTCATAGCTCAGGGCGCCGCTGCCACCACCAACGCTGTCTCCATCCGCCGCTTCTTCGCCAAGGTCGCGGACGTCGCCACCACAACGCGAACAGAGGATGCCACCGTTATCCAAACCCGACACCGCATCCCCGAAACGCCGCTGACGGAAGGACAAATCCTGGTCTACCAGGTCCCGATCCCCGAACCGCTTCGCTTCCTGGAGCCGCGCGAGACCGAAACGCGCCGGATGCACGCGCTAGAAGACTACGGCCTCATGCACGTGAAGCTCTACGAGGACATCGCGCGCCACGGACACGTCGCCACCGCTTATGCTTACCCGTTGCGGGTCGCAGGCCGGTACGTGATGGACCCCAGCCCCATCCCAAAATTCGACAATCCGAAGATGACCATGGACGCGATCCAGCTGTTCGGCGCGGGCCGGGAAGCGCGCATCTACGCCATTCCACCCCACACTGAGACCGTTTCGCTCGACTTTGAGGACCACCCGTTTGAGCCCGGTCGCGCGCCGCACACATGCGCGCTTTGCGGCGCGGAACACACCTATCTTGACGAGGTCGTCACCGACGACAAAGGCGGCCGCATGTTCGTCTGCTCCGACACCGACTACTGCGAACAGCGCCGCGCCGCTGGTTTCGTCGGCACGAAAGCTGCGGCATGACCCCGCTCCTCGACGTTTCCGGTCTCACAAAGCGATACGGATCGCGCATTGGGTGCCGGGATGTGTCGCTCGATCTCATCCCCGGCGAGGTTCTTGGCATCGTTGGCGAAAGTGGCTCGGGCAAAACCACGGGACTCAACTGCATCGCCAGCCACCTTAGCCCCGACGCTGGCCGCATCACTTACCGCGGCCACGACCTCATCGCGATGCCGGAGCCAGAACGTCGGCGCCTGATGCGCGCGGAGTGGGCCTTCGTCCATCAAAACCCGGCTGATGGTCTGCGCATGAACGTCACTGCTGGCGGTAATGTCGGCGAGCGTCTGATGGAGAGCGGCGCACGCCACTATGGCAACATCCGCGGCGCCGCCTCTGCCTGGCTCGAACGCGTCGAGATCGATCCGGCGCGCATTGATGATCGCCCCACAACGTTCTCGGGCGGCATGCGCCAGCGCCTGCAGATCGCGCGGGCTCTCGTGACTAACCCGCGGATCGTGCTGATGGACGAGCCCACAGGCGGGCTCGATGTGTCCGTCCAGGCTCGCCTCCTCGACCTCCTCAAAAAGCTGGTCCACGACATGGGCCTCGCCGCCATCGTGGTCACCCACGACATGGGCGTCGTCCGGCTGATGGCCGACCGGCTGATCGTGATGAAGGACGGCCAGGTCGTTGAACAAGGCCTCACCGATCAGGTGTTGGACGATCCGCAAGATGCCTACAGCCAGCTTCTCGTGTCCTCGGTGCTTCCCGTATGACCCCGGCAGTTGAAGTGTCTGCGGTGGCGAAAGGCTTTACGCTGCACAACCAAAGCGGCGTTCAAGTCAACGTCCTTGACGACGCAAAGCTCACGGTCGCCCCTGGCGAGTGCGTGGCGCTGGGTGGCGCTTCGGGCTCCGGTAAATCGACGCTCCTTAGGCTCCTCGCGGGCAACTACCTCGCCACCGAGGGCTCGGTCCGCATCGCTGGGACAGAGCTTGTCGGCGCTCACCCCCGTACCATCACGGCGCTGCGCCGCGACACGGTGGGCTACGTGTCGCAGTTTTTGCGGGTCGTGCCGCGTGTCCCGGCGCGCGAGGTGGTCGCCGAGCCGCTCCTTGCCGCCGGGACTGCACGTGATGACGCTGAGGCCGCCGCCGAAACCCTCCTCGCGCGCCTCAATCTCCCGCGCCCGTTGTGGGACCTGTCCCCCACCACCTTCTCGGGCGGAGAGCAACAACGCGTGAACGTCGCCCGCGGCTTTATCAACGCCTATCCCGTGCTCCTTCTCGACGAGCCGACGGCCTCGCTCGATGCCGCGAACCGCGCAGTGGTGCTGTCAATGATCGAAGAGGCCAAAGCCCGAGGCGCTGCCATTGTCGGCATCTTTCACGACGCCGACGCCCGCAGCAGCGTATGCGACCGCGTTGTCGATGTTTCCGCGTTCACACCGGCAGATCGGCGCTAGCGAGGTGTCGGGCTGAACAAGCCCAGGGCCTGCTCCCGTGCGTCGCGGTGGAGCGCGAGGAGTGTCTCGGGCGCATCCTCGACAGGGCTTGCCCAACCATGTTCCACCATCCAGCCGGCCAAATCGATCCCCCCCACGCTGCACGATGCTAACAGCGGCCTGTCTTCCGGGAGCTCCTCCTCCAGCGGCATGCAATCGATAGCCCGCCGGCGGATGAGGCGGCGCAGGGCCGTACGTGCACGGCGCCCACACGGCCAAGTCTCACCGCTTTCGGTCGTGCACACAGTCTCTGGTGAGGGCGCGGTAATGCTGCCGAGGGAAATGGCGTGAGAGCGAACATTGATGAGGTTGGCGCCCTCAATTACAACGAGCCGGTAACGCTCCGGCGCCGGCGGCGGGGGCTCAGGCAGCGTCACCGTGGACGGCGCACGGCGCAGCGGCTCGTCCAGCTGTAACGGCGCAACCCCAGCCTCGCTAACCTCGCGGACTGGTTTTTCAGGTTCCAGAGGCAGGGGGGCGACCGGCGCCTCAGGATTGCCGTCCGGCCCGAGCCGGCTTGCAGCCACTAGGCGCTCGCGATCAGGAAAACTGGGCGCATGCTGCCAAACAAAGATCACTGAGGCCGCAAGGAGGCCCACGGCGCTTGCGAAAAACAACAGCGCAATGACGTTGCCGGCGGTAATCGTCGTGCGACGAGCGGGACGCGTACGCTTGCGTCCACTGCCCAAAAAACTGTCCATGGCGGCCGTTCCCATAATAACGGGATGCCACGACAAAACCGTCCGGCTGACGCAGCGTCAACCGATAGGCGGCGCAGTGGCCGCGTGTCGCGCTTTAGGCTGTGGACGCTTTGCTCGCGCGTGCGGGGCGCTTGTCCTGGCGCTCGGCGATGCGGGCCGCCTTACCGGTCCGGCCGCGCAGGTAGTAGAGCTTAGCGCGCCGCACCTTGCCGCGCCGCACCACTTCAACGCCCTCAATCATCGGCGAGTAGATCGGGAACACGCGCTCCACGCCCTCGCCATAGGAGAGCTTACGGACCGTGAAGTTCTCGTTCAGCCCCGCGCCGGACCGCGCAATGCACACGCCCTCATAGGCCTGAACGCGGGTCCGCGTTCCCTCAGTGACGCGCACCGATACCCGCACGGTGTCGCCCGGCTGAAATGGCGGCAGGGTGCGTTTCTCTTCGATCGCGGCCATTTGTTCGCGATTCAATTCATCGATGATGTTCATGGTGCCAAGTCCTGCTGCGCCGCCCGCGTCCGAGCGCGCAATCAAAGCCACTGTTTGAGAATGATTCGAGACTACGGGTGAATAGTGGCGCGGGTGCCGTTTGTCGAGGGGTGGAGGTGTCTTCAAACTGTCAAATCAGCCGTGCAGGCAGGCTAACCGGCCACAGGACGCTCGTCCGAAATCACTTTGCCATCGTTCGGTAGCCCGCCCGGCGGAGCCGCTGCCACGCTTCCGGTGAGGTTGGTCACCGCCTTCAGCGTCGCTGCGATGCCCGAAAATGACGCCTCCTCGGCGCCGTCCACCAGAAGCGTCATCGTGTCGGTGTGGTCGGCCCGGTCCACCACCAGGCGCGCGGCTGCGATTTCGGGGTGGCGGCGGCGGACTTCAGCGATCTGCGCGGGATCGACGAACATCCCCTTCACTTTGGTCCGCTGGTCGGCCCGGCCCATCCAGCCTTTGATACGCGTGTTGGTCCGCCCGCAAGGGCTTGGTCCGGGCAGAACCGCAGACAGATCGCCCGTCGCAAATCGGATCAGTGGGTAAGTGGGATTGAGCCCCGTCACCACCACTTCACCGACTTCGCCCTCTGCCACCGGATCCCCAGTGCCTGGGCGCACGATCTCCAGGATCACGTCCTCGTTGACGATCAGCCCCTCGCGCGCCTCGCTCTCATAGGCGATCACGCCAAGGTCGGCCGTCGCATAACACTGTAGGACGGTCACACCGCGCGCCTCGATCCGGGCGCGAAGGTCCGGCGGCAGCGCGGCGCCCGACACCAGCGCATGGCGCAGCGGAAGGGGTGTTCCAGCGGCCTCAGCCCGGTCGAGCAAAATGTTGAGGTAGTCCGGCACACCGCAATAGACGGTGGCGCCTGAGGCGGCGATGGTCGGCAACGCTTCGTCCGCTTTGCCGGGCCCGATGGCGAAAATGGTGCAGCCCAACGCCGAGAGCCCGCTTTCCAAAATGAAAGCGCCCGGCGTTGCGTGATAGCCGAACGTGTTGACCACCACGTCCCCGCGGCGCACGCCCGCAGCGTAGAGCGCCCGCGCGGTGTTGAAGGGGTCAGCCTCAAACCCTTGAGGCACGAACACTGGGCCAGGCGAGACGAACATGCGCGCCACGGACGTTCCTTCAGGCAAAAAACCGCCGAAGGGGGGCGCTGCCCGCTGGGCGTCCATCAGCTCGGACTTTCGCGTGATGGGAAGCGCGGCGAGCGCAGCGGCGTTTGTCACAGTCGCCGGATCGACACCGGCGAGCTTATCCGCCCAAGCCGGCGCGGCCACAATCGAGCGTAGCCGCTCCCGCAGTTCGTCAAATACCGCAGCGGCGCGTTGCTCGGGGGCCTGCGTTTCTTTGGCGTCGTAGTGGCTCATCCCACGCTCCATCGCGCTCGCTTTTTTCCCAGCATGCGTAACCTCTCATGGGTGCGACGCAAAGGCTCAACGCGCTGATTTGTTCAGCAAGATCCTCGCCGGGCGCGGGTGGCGTGCCGTGCCTGCGTTGTCATGCAGATTTACGGGGGCGACGCGCAACGCGCTCCTCTGGCGGCAGCTCACTCGGCCCCACATGGGCGTCGAGCCAATCAATCAGCTTGGCCGCCGCGTCCCATGCCCGGAAAAGGTCGTCCCGCACGCGCGCGCTCTGGGCTTCCTCGCGGTCAAACTGCCGGCCGGCGACGATCTCCTTCATGCGCAAAAGCTCAATGTGCGGGTGGTCGCGCGAATACCCCTTCGGCGCTGTCTTGAGGGAGCGCCCCCGCACGTCGAGGGTCATGGACGCCTGGTCCACGGCCTCGCGCAGTTTGGCGGCCTTGCGCCGGTCGTCGATGGCCTCGCGGTACCGCTTCAGCTGGTCTGACGACATGTCGTAGTAGCCAGTGCCGCCATAAAGCCCGAACGCATCCAGCGACGCATAGAGCCCCGCCGACGTCATTTCGCCTGGCTTTAGATCCGGCCGGGAGTGGAGGACGGCAAACAAGTTTTGCTTGTAGGGCATCTTGTTGGGGCTGAAGCGCACATCGCGGTTCGGCCGCGCGAGCTTGATGGTCCCGCCATACTTCGCCTGCGCCTCGTCAAACAGCGCCACCATCGGCGCTTTCACCGAGGCGTCGAATG
>CAKZYH010000238.1 GCA_937884725.1 uncultured Paracoccaceae bacterium | reverse complement strand
AGCGCTTTGGAGGGGGGCGCGTTCGATCCGGAAGACCGACTAACTGTTATCCAAATAGGGCCAGGACGTTCTGCGCCGAGCTGTTGGCGATGGCCAGAGACTGGACGGCCAGCTGCTGCTGGGTTTGGAGGGCTCTCAGCTTGGTCGATTCTTCTTCCATGTTGGCGTCCACCAACGCACCGACGGCGCGGTCATTGGCGTCCATCAGCGCATCGACAAAGCTCATTTGGCTTTCGATACGCGCCTGGACCACACCCACCGAGTTGGACGCGGAGATCACGTCCACGAGTGCGGCGTCGACGATCCCGATCGTCTCGTCCAACGTGGTGAGATCCGCCGCCGAATCGGTCAACGCCGAGATGTCGATGTTGAGGATGCTGGTGGTCGTGCCGCCAACGGTGCGGTCTTCGTCAAGAATACCGGCGTCTGCGTTGGTATCGATCAAGTAGACGTCGGTGATGTTAAGATCGATGGTGGACACCGAGACAGCGCCGCCGGCAGCGCGTTCGAACGACGCCACGACGGATTTGGTCGCGTTGAAGGTGCCGCCTGTGGTGACTTCGAGGAAGTTCTGCTCGTTGATGACCGACGCGCCGGCTTTGTTTTGCATGTCGGTGATCAGACCCGCGATCTGGGTCTGAACGTTGCCGCGGTCAACGCCGGGTTGGCGGGCGGCGACCAGGAGCTGCTTCATCTCCTGGAGGTTTTCGCGGACGCTTTCCAGGCCCTCGTACGTCACGTCCATGGTGGCCGCACCGATGGCGAGGGCATCCTTGACAGTGCTGAGAGCGCCGTTGTCGGAGCGCGTGGTGGTGGCGATCGCCCAGTAGGCGGCGCTGTCGGAGGCTTGCGCGATCCGCAAACCGGTCGAGACGCGGTTGTTGGTGGTCGCGAGGTTGTTGTTGATGTCGGCGAGGGTGGCGAGGGCCACCATGGCGGCGGAGTTTGTGAGAAGGCTCGTCATCGTGTTTTTCCTGACAGGTAAAAGGAAAACATGCCGATGGCGGGCAGCAAGGGCGTCATGCCGCTGGCGGAACGACGTTTGGGGGTTGCCCAACGCACCGTTGCCAGCCTGCGCACACCCGATATGGGTCCGACGTCTTGTGTCGGGCTGATTGGCCCGGTTCCCAGAAAAGTGCCGCTAACCTCCGATAAATGATCGCACGAGGGAGCCGACGAGGAGGTTCCAGCCGTCAATCAGCACGAAGAACAACACTTTAAATGGCAGGGCGACGATGGTGGGCGGCATCATCATCATGCCCATGGACATGATCAGCGTTGCAACGATGAGATCGATGACCAGGAACGGCAGGAGGATGAGGAAGCCGATTTCAAAGCCTCGGCGCAGCTCGGAGATCATGAAGGCGGGAATGAGCATGCGCAGCTCCACCGCTTCCTCGGAGGCGGGGTCGACGCCGGCCATGTCGGCGAACAGTTCCAGATCGCGCGGGCGCACGTGCTCCAGCATGAATTCGCGGAACGGATCGGTGATGCGCTCGTAAGCGACTTCCTCGGTGATCTCGCCCTCGGTGAGGGGTTTGATGCCGTCTTCCCAGGCTTTGTCGAGGACTGGGCCCATGATGAAGAACGTCATGAAGAGGGCGAGCGAGATGACGACGATGTTGGCGGGCGTCGTTTGCAGGCCAAGGCCGGCGCGCAGAAAGGAGAGCGCGACAACGATGCGGGTGAAGCACGTCACCATGATGAGGATGCCCGGTGCGAGGGACAGCACCGTGATGAGGGCAACGAATTGGATGATGCGCCCGGCCGCGCTGCCTGAGCCTTCGGGGAGGAGGGCTGAGAGGTCCGGGACCTGCGCGGCTGCTGGAGTTGCGCTGAGCGCAAGGGCGGCGAGGATGAGCCCGATGAACCGCCTGATCATTGGATTACCAGCTGTTCGATGAGGATTTCGATGACCGCGCCGTCGGTGCTTGCGCGCACGTTGGCGTTGAGGTCGTCGCGCAGGTGGTTGAGAGCGCTGGCGCCGCGCAATTCGCCCAAACCCACGGTGCGCATGAAGGCGAGGATGTCTTGGCTGACGGAGGCGCGCAGGCGCTCCACATCCGACACCACCTCGGTGTCGAACACCATGGCGCCTTGAATGCGCACCCGGCTGCCGGCCGGCCGGGCGAGGTTGGTGACCACCGGCTCGAGCCGCGCGACGGCGGTGTCTTCGCGCCAGGCGAGGGCGCGCAGTTGGCTGCGCGATGGATCTTCCACCACGGGCCGTTCGGCGATTTCGGCGCGCTCCTGGGCCTTGAGGTAGCCAAAGCCCGCGCCCGCGCCGCCACCCAGCACCGAGACAGCGAGGAGCGCCATGACAATGCCGCCTGCGCCGGATTTTTTGGCAGGCGCTCCATCATTCTCTGCGGCCATTACCAGGGTATCACTTTGTCGTAGAGGCGTTGGCCCCAGTTGGGACGCTGAACGGTGCTGACGGTGCCGCGGCCGCCGTAGCTGATGCGCGCTTCCGCGATCTTGTCGTAGGCGACGTCGTTGCGGCGGCTGATGTCGAGCGGATTGACGATCCCCGCGAGCTGCAGCACGCGCACTTCGGCGTTGACACGGATTTCCTGCGAGCCGGAGATGACGAGGTAGCCGTTGGGCAGCACCTCGGTGACGACGACGGCCATGGCAAGGTTCAGCTCTTCGGAGCGGTCGATGGAGCCGGACCCTGCGAAGCGGGAGGACGAGCCGACGCCGAAATCGCCGTTGGCGTTGGCGGAGCCGGCGGGGCCGTCAAAGCCCTGACCGGCGCCGGCGATGGTGAAGTCGAAGTCGCTATCGCCTTCGCGTTCGCGCTCGGTGTCGTTCTCGAACTCGGCGTTTTCGTCGATCTGGATCACCACGGTGAGCACGTCGCCCACATCGTTGGCGCGCACGTCGGTGAGAAGATCGCGGCTGTTGCGGCCGTAGAGGGAGCCGCGCTGGCTGGGAAACTCGGTCGGCAGGGTGACCGGCACTGTGGTGCGCGCGGTTTCGAGGCCGGTGCCGATGGGGGTGAGCTCGGGCAGGCCCAGAGGCTGGCCGTCGGCGCAGCCCGCCACGGCAAGGGCCGCCACAAGCCCTCCGATGCGCGTCTTCATGAGCGGCCTCCCGGGGTGAGCGTCGGTATGTTCTCGCCGCGATCCATGAGGTCGCGGGTGGAGCCGTTGATGCCGGTGCGGTGTAGGCCAGCGATGATGGCGGCAAGGCGCGCACCGTCTTTAGCGCTCATCTCGCTCAGGATCGAGCTGGCGTCCCGGGGGGACAGGCGGGAGATCACGGCGGCGGCGGTGATCGCGTCGAGTTCGGCGAGCTGAAGCGCGGCCGAGTCGGGGCGCATGGCGGAGATGATGGCGACGAGGCTGTCTTCGGCGGCGCTCATGAACTCGGCTCGCCGGCGCAGCCATTCTTCGGCGGCGGCGCGGCGGACTTCGAGTTCTTCCAGCCGGGCTTGGATTTGGGCTTCGGCCCGTTCCAGGATGGCAAGCTTGCGCGCGAAACGTGCATCGGCGGCGTCGTCAGCGATGTTGGCGCAGTAGGCGACGGCGCCTTGGCGGGCGGCACTATCGTCGCTGGATCCATCGAGTGTGCCCGCAGCGCCAAGGTCACCGCACAGCTCAGCGGCGGTGAGCGGAGTGATCTCGTCCACCGCGGACGGGGCGGCGAGCGCCTCGGCGGCGAGAGGCGGCGTGGCATCCGTGGTCGGCACAGTCCGGACCGTGTCTTCGGTCACCTCACTGAGGTCAGGTAACGCGAGGCCGCCGCTCGGGCCTGCGCGGTCCACATCATTGGCCTGGGGCCACAGCGCTGTGGCGGGCCACACCGACAACGCCGCAGCGCTTGCCAGCATCAGCATCACGCGGCGTGGCTTGGACAGGGACGGGACGGGACGGGGGCGGATAAGACGAGCAATCATTGCACGATGAGCTCCGCTTGGAGGGCGCCTGCGGTCTTGATGCTTTCAAGGATCGCGATGATGTCGGTGGGCTGAAGGCCGATCCGGTTGAGCCCGGTCACCAGCGTTTGAAGGTCGGTGCCTTCGATGATGGCGAGCGTGCCGTCCTCTTCCTCGGCCGTCACGATGGTGCGCGGCTCCACGGCCGTGACGCCGTCGGAGAAGGGCGCGGGTTGCACAACCGTTGGGATTTCGGTGACGCGCAGCGTGAGGTTGCCGTGGCTGAGCGCGACGGTGGAGACGCGCACATTTTGGCCGATGACGACCGTGCCGGTGCGCTGGTCGACCACGACGCGGGCGGCTTGATCGGGCCTCACTAGAAGCTGGCCGATTTCGGCGAGGAAGCGGGCTGCGCCGAGATCATGCGGCTTGTTGAGAAGGACCGTGCGCAGGTCCTGTTCGGCGGCAATGCGCCGGCCCCAGCGGTTCGCCGAATAATCGTTGATGGCGTCGGCGATGAGGGCGGCGGTGCGATAGTCGGGGTTGTTGAGTTCCAGGGAGAGGGTTTGGAGGCCCTGGAGGGAGCCTGGCACCCGCCGCTCCACCAGCGCGCCGTTGGGAATGCGGCCTGCGGTGGGGACACCTTGGGTGATTTCCGCCGCTTCACCCGCGACGTTGAAGCCGGAGACTTGGATGGCGCCTTGGGCAACGGCGTAGACTTCGCCGTCACCGCCCATGAGGGGGGTGACGACCAGCGTGCCGCCGCGCAGCGAGGAGGCGTCGCCGATGGAGCTGACGGTGACGTCGATTTTTGAGCCGACACCGACGAAGGGGGGCAGGTTCGCCGTGACGGTGACGGCGGCGACGTTGCGCGCGCGCAAGGGGACGCCGCGCACAGCGACGCCCATGCGGTCGAGCATGGATTTCAGCGCTTGCTCGGTGAAGGGCGCGTTCTGCAGGCTATCGCCGCTGCCTGAGAGGCCCACGACCAGGCCGTAGCCGATCAGCTGGTTGTCCCGCACGCCTTGGACCGTGGTGATGTCTTTGATGCGCGATGACCCGGCCGCGGGCGCAGCGACAGCCATTGCGGCCGCTGCGAGCGCGATCGTGAGCGCGGTCCGGCAAGCAAGGCGTACGGCAAGCCTCATGGCGCGCTCACCTCAATTTTGCCGGTGGCCGACACGATGCCGGCGATTACGCGGTGGGAATCCATGTTGCGGGCACGCACCAGGTCGCCGGCCGCGCCATCGTCTTGGGGCAGCACGGCCGCGGTGATGGTGAGGCCGCCCATGCGAAAGACCGCTTCCGCCGGACGGCCGCGGGAGATGAGCTGCACGCGGCGGAACGCGTTTTTCGGGATCGGTTTGCCGGCGCGCAGCGTGATGCGTGCCGCCTTGCCGAGCGCCGGGGTGGGCGAGGTCAGCACCGACAGCGGACGTTCAGGATCGAAGTAGAAGTGCCGTTCGGTGAGCATGTCGGCGGTGATGGTGGTGCCGCGCTCGATGAGTTCGGCGGGGACGGGCAGAAGGCCGCCGGAGCGGTCTTCGCCCTTGGCCTTGCTGGCGCCCATCATGAGGAGGCCCGCCACCAGGCCAAACGCTATGCCGCGCACAAACATTAGCGGATGCCCTGGCTGACGATGCCGGCCATGTCGTCGGCGGCCTGAATCACTTTGGAGTTCATCTCGTAGGCGCGCTGGGCGGAGATGAGCTCGGTGATTTCCTTCACCGGATCGACGTTGGAATCTTCCAGGTATCCCTGGTTGATGGTGCCGCGGCCTTCCTCGCCCGGGAACGACATTTCTGCGTCGCCGGAGGCTGGCGTTACGCGAAACAGCGTGTCGGAAAGGGGCTCGAGGCCGGCGGGGTTGGCGAACATGGCGAGCGAGAGCTGGCCGACGAGTTCGGGCTCCACGACGCCGGGCCGTGCGGCAAAGATCTCGCCGGCGCGGTTGACGGTGATGGAGGTGGTGTCGGGCGGCACGTTGAAGCCACTGTCGACCAAGTACCCTTGGGCGGTGATGATTTCGCCGTTGGGGCCAAGATTAAACGCGCCGGCGCGGGTGTAAAGTTCTTCGCCGTCGGGGCCTTGGACCTCGAACCAGCCTTCGCCGTTGATGGCAAGGTCGAGCTGGTTGTTGGTTTGGGCGAGGGCGCCTTGTTCATGGAGGTTGCGGACCGCGAGGGTGCGAACACCAAGGCCAATGCGCACGCCTTCGGGCACAGGCAGTTCGCCTTCGGCGACAGGTGTGCCGCCGGCGCGGTCGGTTTGATAGATGAGATCGGCAAATTCGGCTCGGGCGCGCTTGAACCCTGTGGTGTTGATGTTCGCCACGTTGTTGGCGATCACCTCAAGGTTGGTTTGCTGTGCGCTCATGCCGGTGGCGGCGATGGCGAGAGCCTTCATGGCCTTCTCCTGACATTACACGTGTGGGACTGGCGCGCCCGCCTTTGACGGGACGCCGGTGGTCATTGGAGCGGGGCAGCTGAGCCACAGGGTGCGCGGCAAAGGTTGCCCGGGAGCACGATGGGGGCGGAGTGGATCACTCCGGCCGGACGCGGGGTGCGGACGGTGAGGGCCGCTAGATCTGCATCCGGCTCACTTCTTGGTAGGCGGCGACGACGCGGTCGCGGATGGCAAGCGCTGTGCGCAGTTGTTGTTCAGCGCCCATCATGGCTTCTACCACCTCTTGGATGGTGGCTTCACCGCCGAGGCCCGCGATGGCGGCCGCTTCGCCCTGGCGCATGGTATCGCGCGCGTTGGCGGCGACGTCCTTGAAGGTTTGGGCAAAGCTGTCCTGGTCGGGGCTTTGGGTGGGCGCGGGCGCGACGGCGGCAGCGCCAGCGGCCTGTGCCCCGCCGGGGGGTTGGATTAGCGGGTCGGTCGCACCAAGGCCACTGAGTGGAGAAATCATTGTCCGCTCCTGAGCAGATCGATGGTGGATGAAATCATGGTTCTGGCGCGGCGCATCATTTGAAGGTTGGCCTCGTAGGAGAGGTTCGCCTCACGCATGTCCGCCATTTCAACCAGCATGTTCACGTTGGGCATTTTGACGTTGCCGGCTGCATCGGCCGCCGGGTGGGATGGATCGTGCTCCAAGCGGAACGGCGTTGGATCCAACTCGGTGCGTTTCACGTCCACCGAATAGCTGCCGATGGCGCGATCCATTTCGGCGGAGAAGATGACGGTGCGGCGCTGATAGGGGTCGGCGCCGGGGGTGGCGCCGGCGGAGCGGGCGTTGGCCATGTTTTGGGCGACGATCCGCAACCGCTGGGATTGGGCTTCCATGCCCGCGCCGGCGAGGGCTCCAATGGTGGTCAGGGGATCGCTCATCGGAACGACACCGCTGAGAGCATCATGCGATGGAAGGTGGACATCACCGCCACCGACATCTGGTGGTCGCGGGACGCCTGGCCGGACTTAATCATCTCCTCATCGATGGAGACGGTGTTGCCAGAGTGGGCAATGTCCCAGGTGCCGGTTTCGTCGACGGCCTCAGCGAGGCGTTCCAGATCGGTCAGCTCCATGTGCAGCGCGTGGGTGCGCGACATCTGGAGCGGCCGGGCGTAGGGATCGGGGTTAAAGGGGGCGATATCGCGTGCGCGATACTCGGGCGTATCGGCGTTGGCGATGTTGCCTGCGATGGTGGCCTGGCGCGCTGCGGCCCAGGACGCTTTGCGCGATGCCAGTTCGCTCACCCACAGCGGGGCGGAGGACGAGCCGTCCACAGTGCCAACAATCATGTCGGTGCCTCGTTCAATGCGGCGAGCGGCCCTGCCGCTCATCGAAAACATCTCGATGCTGAGAGGCTACGCGGATGGCCTTGTGTGGGGCTGGATGGTTCCACCGATCCGCCGCACTTTCAGTCACGCTTCACTAAGCCGCCTTGTCGTCCAGGCTGTAGACGTAGTGGAGCACCTCGGCGACCGCGCGGTAGAAGGCTTCGGGGATCATGCGATCGACCTCGACCTCGGCGTAGAGCGAGCGGGCGAGGGGCGCATTTTCAACAATAGGAACATCGGCTTCGCCGGCGAGGACGCGAATGCGCAGCGCCACCTCGTCGACGCCCTTGGCAACCACCACAGGGGCACCGCCAACGCCGCGCTCGTAGGCGAGGGCGATGGCGTAGTGGGTGGGGTTGGTGATGACGACGGTGGCGGTGGGCACACGGTCGAGCATGCGCCGGCGCGATCTGTCCTTTTGGGCGGCGCGGACCCTGGCGCGGACCAGCGGATCGCCCTCGGATTGCTTCATTTCCTCTTTGACCTCGCGGCGGGACATTTTGAGGTCCTTGCGCCACTTCAGCCGCGTGTAGGTGAGGTCGGCGGCGACGAGGGCGATGATGGCCACCGCCACGACCGCGATGAGGCGGGTGGCAATGGCGAGGATTTGTTCCGGGAGTAGCGTTGGATCCAAAAAGACGGAGCGGATCACGGCCGGCAGTTCGTCGGCCAGGATGAGCGCCGCAACGATGCCGATGAGGGCGAATTTGAACAGCGCTTTCATAAATTCCGCCACCGCTTGGCTGCCGAAAATGCGCTTGGCATTCTTGATGATGGAGATGCGCTCAAGCTTGGGCTTGATGCGCTCCCCCACCGCGCGGGGCGGATTTTGCACGAGCGCGGCGAGAACCCCGGTGATCATGAGCACCGCAACGACGGGCAGCGCGTAGGTGGCGGCGTCGCCATAGACCGAGACGAACAAGGTGCCGACATCGGTGCCATCATTCATGGAGATGATGGCGGCGCTGCCCATGATGTTGGCCAGCTCGCCGGAGAACTGCTTTGTGGCCGGCACCGCCCAGAGCGCGAAGAGGCCCAGCATTCCCAACATGGAAGCAAAGGCCGGCAGCTCCCTGGAGAACGGAGTCTGCCCTTTTTTGAGGGCATCCTCGATCTTTTTCGGGGTGGGCTGTTCTGTCTTTTCAGCCTGGTCCGGTTGCTGATCCATGGTGGGTGAGGGCCGGAGGCGGCGAGCTTACTGGAGAAGCTCGCCGTCGTCGTCGCCGGTGGCCATGTCGATCTCGCCAGCACGGCCCAGTGCGAGCGCTTGCTCGGTGATCCGGCGGCGGGCGTCGTTGACCTCGCGGGCGGTGGCGGGGGCGCCGCTGGAAAGCTCCTGCTCCACCATCCGCTTGGTCCGGGCCGCCATGGAGGCGAGGACGGTGCTGCGGAACTGATCGGTGGTGCCCTTCAGCGCCATGGTGAGATCGTCGGTCTCCACAGTATCGAGCAAGGTCGACAGCGCTTTGGGGTTGAGCTTGACCACATCGTCGAAGGTGAACAGCAGAGAGCGCAGGATTTCGGCGGACTTCGGGTTCGAGCTGTTCAGCCCGTCGAGCACGCCTTCCATCTGGTCGTTGTCCATCTTGTTGATGATTTCGGCCATCCGCGCATGGCTGTCGCCACCGAGGTTGAGCGACAGGTTCACCATGAAATCTTCGTGGACGGCGGTTTCGACCAGCTTGAGGGCGTCATCCACAACGGCTTTACAGTTGAGCATCCGCCGCGCCACGGAGTTGCGCAGATCTTCCGGAAATTCGCTCATGACTTTTGCCGCGGTGGCCGGGTTGAGCTTGGACAAGACGAGCGCGGTGGTTTGCGGGTGCTCGTTCAGCATGTAGGGGATGAGCGAACCTTCTGAGATGGATGAAATCCGGTCCCAGATGGACTGGTTCACCTTGCCTTCCATTTCAGACAGGATGTCGTTGATCTGGTCCTGCGGCAGGAAGCCCGACAAGAGCTTTTGCACGTTGGACATATCGCCGACGAGATTGGTCCCGCCGCCGAACTGATCGACGAACTCGTCGACCAAGTCCTCGATTTGGTTGACGGGGACGGGTTTGAGCTCGGCCATGGCGTGGGTCACGAGCCGCAGGTCGTCCGGCGGCATGTGCTTCATCACGCGCCCAGCCGAGCCCTGGCCCATGGCCATCAGGATGGCTGCAACCTTTTCCTTAGGCTGCAGGTTGCGCGGGCGAATGGCGGGTAGGGACATGGCTTAGTCCTCGTTGTCCACGTGCGGGCCCACGAGCTCGGTGAGGGACACGCCAAAGCGGGAGGAATCATCGTCCACAACCACCACTTCGCCGCGCGCGATGACGCGTCCGTTGACGACCACATCGACGGGCTCGCCCACACGGTGATCCAGCGACACCACTTGGCCGCGGCCAAGTTTCATCAGGTTGGCCACCGGCATCGTCGCCGATCCCAGCACCACCTGCATGGTGACGGGAATGCGCAGCACGGTGTCGAGTGCGCCGTCCTTCATGGTTTCGCCCTTGATGGGGCCTGCCGCCGGTGCGGCGGCGGCAGTCTCAGCTGCGGGAGCTTCGGTGGTGTTGGTCTCGTCGCTCACAGGGCGTCTCCATCATGGAAAAGGGGCTGGGCAGCTTAGTTTTTGGTCCGCGCGGCATCGGCAAGCGCCCCCCAGGTGAGGCGGTTCATCGGCCGTGGCCCGTGCGGAAGGGGGAGGGTGGCGGGGGTGTCGTCATCGCCGTCGGTGTTGTCGATGTTGTCGGATTTGGCCGGCGACGCGTTGAGGCCGATGTCGGACCAGACGATGCCGCCTGATGCGCTGGACCATTGTGCGGTGGGCGTGGCGGGCGCCATGGCCAATTGATCGGCTGGCCACTGGGGTTCGGGTATGGCCGAGGGCGTCGCTGACGCTGCCGCTGGCCAGGTGGCGGGCATTGCAGTGCCCCACGACGCCTTGGTTGCCACGGTCGCGCTCGCTCGCTCGTCCACGGGTGATGGTGCGGCTTTTGGCAGGTCGCCGATATCGCCGGCGGGTGGCGAGAGCGTGGGCGCTGCCTTTTTCTGCTCAGCGGACGCCTGGTTCACGGGGCTGCGCGCGGCGGGGGCGGAGGCATCGCGGCGGGCCCGCGCTGCGGCAATGGCGGCTGCCTCGCGCAGACGCATGGCAATCATCGGGCTGCGGGTGATGCTGGTGCCTAGCGCGCCCTTGTTGGCGGCAATGTCGGCCGCGGCGGTCTTCGCGTTCACCTGGGTGGCGGTTTCGGCAAGGCTTTGATCGCTTTGGGCGGCGATGACGTGGTCCAAATCGCCGCTCGCCACTTTGTTGATGACGTTGCCGGCGATGGTCTCAAGCTCGTTGATCATCATGCGACCTTCGTTGAGCTTGCCGGCGAGGGAGACGGCCATATCGCCGCCATCGTCCTGCAGCGAGGCCATGGCCCGGCGGGCGCGCTCCAGCGCTTCGGCGGTGCGGGCGAACTGCTGCGCTGCTTCGCCTTGCATGATGTCGAAGGCCTTCAGCCGGCGGTACATCAAGAGCACGCAGGTGGAGGTGGCGGCGAGGGCGGCGAGAAGCACCGCGTCAATGATTGATGAGATCACCGATGAACTCCTGTTCCGGATCGACGATGTCGTTGATTTTGAGT
This sequence comes from uncultured Paracoccaceae bacterium, assembly GCA_937884725.1. Classification (GTDB taxonomy): domain Bacteria; phylum Pseudomonadota; class Alphaproteobacteria; order Rhizobiales; family Amorphaceae; genus Acuticoccus. The sequence goes on along the minus strand of CAKZYH010000238.1, from coordinate 4,538 downwards.
TGGTAGCGGCCCTCGGCCTGGCCCAGAGAGCACCAGAAGAGGGGTTGGCCGTTGCTTTCCAGCTTGACCGGAGTGCGCGGTGTTGCGGTGAGTTCGATCACCGAACCAACCTTGAGGGCGGCAATGTCGCCCAGCGTTGAGGTCCGCTCCTGGAGGATGGCCCGCAAGCTGACGTCGGTCCGTGTGACGCCGGCCTGAAGCTGGCTGATCCAATCGGGATCGACGCGTGTGGTTTCGCTGGCGGCGACGGAGGAGAGGGCGCGGCGCACAGTGGTGAGCCCGGAGAAGGGCAGGATGACGAACATTTCGCCGCCGCGATTGATGGCTTGCACCAAAAGCTTGGCGGCGGCCGCCTGGCCATTGCGCCGGCCAATGACGGCAAAGTGCATGCGCGTTTCAAGCCGTTCGAGCTTGAAGGTGGCGCGGCTTGCGGTGCTAAACGATTCAGTCAGCACCGCGGCCATCATCTCCGCCAGCTTGTGGCAAATTTTAAGCTCGATGTTGGAGAATGGGCGGCCGTCCTCTTCCGGCGGCTCGTGACCGTCGCCGCCGAACATCACCTCCACGATGGTGAAGATGAAATCGCGGTCGAAGCCCAAGACCACCTGGGTGTCCCACTGGGGCACGTCCAGGATCGCGCAGACGGCGTTGGCCTCGTAGGGTTCGAGGAGTTCGCCCATGCGGCCTTGCTCGATGTGGCTCATGGAGAAGTAGCAGGGCGAGGCAGCGAGCTGGCGCATCTGCTCGGCGCAGTGATTAGCCAGCCGATCAAAGATGATCGGCAGCATGTGCAGCCGGTCCACTTGGATGCCGGCGGCATCCAAGAGGTGGTCTGGGACGGAGGCGGAGACATCACTCATGGTCGCCTCACGCCGCTTCTGCAGCGCCACCGCTGCCAAGGGCTTCGCTTTCCACCTCGTCGATGGTGGGCCGCGCGCCGGGTGCGATGGATTTGCGGCCGTGCTCCAGCGCGATCTGCGGCATGGCGCCGTTAATGTAGGCGAGCAGGGCCTGCTTCGCGATGATGAAGGGCTGCATCTGCTTCTCGCGCACCGTTTTAATCTTGGTGGCGACGGGGCCGACCAGGCAGTAGGAGGCGAAAATGCCCAGGAATGTGCCCACCAGGGCGGCCGCGATGTAGCCGCCCAGAACCTCGGGCGACTGGTCGATGGCGCCCATGGCTTTGATGATGCCAAGGACCGCCGCCACGATGCCGATGGCCGGCAGCGCGTCTGCAATGTCGCCGAGCGCGTTGGCGGGCTTCATCTTTTCTTTGCGGATGGTGGCAATTTCCTGATCCATCAACGCTTCGATTTCGAAGCCTCGGGCGTTGCCGATGAGGATCAGGCGCACGTAGTCGCAGATGAACTGCAACAGCTGGGGATCGTTGCGCACCAGCGGGAACTTCTCGAACACCGGCGAGTCGAGTGGAGCGTCCACGTGGGCCTCCACTTCGTTGCGCGGCTTACTCTTCAGGTCGCGCATGAGCGCATAGAGTGTGCCGAGAATTTCCAGGAAGTTGGCCCGCTTGGGGCCGCGGCCGGTGAGGGCATCGACGATGGCGCCCCCTGTGGCCTTCACCATGGAGAGTGGGTTCGCCATCACGAAAATGCCGATGGCAATTCCGAAAATGATGACGAATTCAAACGGTTGCCAGAGGACAGACAGTTTGCCGTCCATGGCAACGAAGCCGCCCAGCATTGCAACCAGGCCAAAGATAAATCCGAAAACGACCGCCAAGAGCTCATCTCCCGTGTCTGCGGCCTCACCATGAACTGACTGGGCTTGCGCAAAGCTGTGCTGACGGGGTTGGACGGGCAGGTTCCGTCCCGAGACATTGAAACCCGCCCCTGCGACAAGGTCCGCACCAGCATGCTGGCGCCAACTGCTGTGGTGCTAAGCGCGGGTGCTTGGCTGAGCAAAGACCCCTTTGGAGGACCACCCCATGTCCGTTTCGCTCGGATATCAGCTGGTGTCTCAGAATCTCGACCGGTCGTTGGCCAGCATTGCCCAGCGCGCCCCGGTGAGGTTGGAAAGCACCTACTATCTCGAGAATTACCGTAATGTCACAAGTATCGATGAGTTTCTCGACGATACGCGGCTGTTTCGGTTTGCGATGGAAGCATTTGGCTTGAGCGATCTTGCTTTCGCCAAAGGTTACATGCGCAAGATTTTAGAAGAAGGCGTGTCCGATCCCAACTCGCTGGCCAACCGGTCGACAGCTGCGCGGTTGGCCGAGTTCGCCCGGACCTTCGATTTTGAGGGGTTTGGCGACCTCACCATGACGCGCGCCTCTACGGGCCAGGCGGTGGTGGATCGCTATATCCGTCAGAACCTTGAGGAAGATGCTGGCAATGACGACGAGGGTATCCGCCTCGCGCTCTACTTTGAGCGGCAGATCGCCAACATCGACACACCGCTGGAGATCTTGGCGGACGCCGCGCTGTCGGAGGTGGTGCGCACCGTGCTTGGCTTGCCAACCGAGTTCGCTGGCGTTGACGTTGAGCGTCAGGCCGACGTGATTAGTGAGCGCGTTGACCTTGAGGAACTGAAGACACCGGAAGGTCTTGATCGGTTCCTCGCCCGCTTTACCGCGCTGCGTGACGCGCAGCAGGCGCCGACCAACCCGGTGCTGTCGCTGTTTGGTGTCGGCTCTTCGACTACGCCGACGATCTCTCTAGAGCTTGCGCTCTCATTTCAGTCGTTCCGCTTAGGAGGCTAGATGCCATCTGACTTTTACGCCGCCCTGTCGGGTGCGTTGGCCATGGAAAGCCGTCTCAACACGGTGGCCAACAATGTGGCGAACATGTCGACGCCCGGCTTTAAGGCCGAGATCGTCAACTTCGAAGCGGTGCTGTCGTCCCACGCCAAGCAAACCACGCTGTTTGCCCAGGAGGGTGAGCCGCACATCAGCATGCAGCCTGGCGCTGTCCAGCAGACCGGCAACGCGCTCGATGTGGCGATCCAGGGCGATGGGTTTTTGCAGGTGCAAACCGGGGACGGGCCGAAGCTGTCGCGCGACGGTCGCATGACCATCGGTCCGGACGGCATTTTGCGCTCTGTGACGGGTTATCCGGTGCTTGATGGCGGCGGTGCTGAGATCGCGTTCGATCCGGCGGCGGGTCAGGTGACCATCGGGACGGACGGCACCATTGTGCAGAACGATCAAGTGCAGGGGCAGATTGGCCTGTTCACCGTGCCCGCCGGGGCCAACATCACGCCGGCGATGACCGGGGATGCGTTGCTGGAGAGCGATCAGGCGCCGCAGCCGGTGGCTGAGCGCAGCGTGGCGAGCCTGCGCCAGGGATACATTGAAGATTCCAACGTCGATCCCATCCGCGCCATCACTGAGCTGATCACAGTGCAGCGCAATTATGAGCACATGACGTCGGCGAAACGGGACCGGCTTGATGCATTGCAAGAAGCCATCAATTCGTTAGGCGAATAGGTCATGCTGAGCACAGGCGCTTCGCCCCGCCCATCGCTTGGCCGCTTGGGCGAACTCGCCCAGGCCGCGTCTCAACTCGCCCTGACGCCAACTGTGAGCGGCGCTGTGGCCGGCGCGGCCGGTGCCGATCGCAGTGTGCGCGGCTTGTCGCGTCACGCCCGGCTTGGCGATCAGCTAACCATTGCACACGCTGACGGTGAAGCGCTCGCGGAAGTGGTGCGCATCGACGAAGACCGTGTGGTGGCAACGCTCTATGACGAGCGCTCCAGCGCCTATCTCAAAGCGCAGGCGACACGGTTGGGGCCGGCCACGGTACGTCCGTCTCTGTCTTGGCTCGGCCGTTCGGTGGACGCGCTCGGTCGCCCGGTCGATGGCGGCGGGCCGCTGCAACTCGGCGCGGAGGTTCCCCTTTACAGCCCGCCCATTCCCGCACTGGAGCGGTCGGTGCCATACAAGCCGTTGCGCACGGGCGTGCGCGCGGTGGATTTGTTCGCTCCGCTTATGGAGGGGCAGCGGATCGGGATTTTCTCTGGCTCCGGCGTCGGCAAGACGACGCTTTTGGGCATGATCGCTGGTGCGTCGCAGTTCGATGCTATTGTGATGGCGTTTGTGGGCGAGCGGGGCAGAGAGGTCACCGAAGCGCTGGAGGGGCCGCTGGCGCCTCACCGCGAGCGCACCGTGTGCGTTGTCTCCACCAGCGATCAGACCGCGATGATGCGCCGTGCTGCGCCGCAGACTGCGATGGCGATTGCCGAGCAGCTGCGCAATCAGGGTCTCAGCGTACTTCTGTTGATGGACAGTTTGACCCGCGCTGCCGGGGCGGCCCGCGAGGTGGCGCTGGCGTCCGGCGAAGCGCCGGTGGCGCGGGGCTTTCCGCCGTCCGTGTTTCAGGGTTTGGCGCGGCTCGTGGAGCGGGCGGGGCCGGGGCGCGTTGGCGCTGACGGGGCGCCGGTGGGCGCCATTAGCGCAGTCTTCACTGTGTTGGTGGAGGGCGATGATCTGGACGAGCCGGTGGCCGATGCAGTGCGCGGTATCCTCGACGGTCACATCGTCTTGTCGCGCAAGGCGGCGGAGGCGGGGCGCTTTCCGG
>CAKZYH010000237.1 GCA_937884725.1 uncultured Paracoccaceae bacterium | reverse complement strand
GATGCCGTCGCTGCGCACGCGGCAGCGCACGTCGTGCAGGGATGGGGCTGTGGTGGCAGCCAGGGTTTCCACCTTCTCGATGAAGCGCAGGGTGGGGGCTGTGACGACAATGCCGGTTTGAATGCGGCTTGCGAGGCACGGCTGGGCTGGCAGGGCGGCGAGGTCGGTGAGGCCGAGGTCGCGTGCGAGAGCGTAGACGCCGGCTTTGTCGATGCCCACGGTCACGTAGGGGTGGATGACGCTGTGCTCGTCGGCTGCGGCGAGGCCGGGGCGGAAGTCGCCAAGATCATCGGTGTTGGTGCCTGAGGCGATGGTGGCCGCCGTGTGTTCGCGCATGCGGCCATAAAGGTTGGTTTTGCAGAAGTAGCAGCGGTTGACTGGGTTTTCGCGGTAGCGGGGGTCGGCCATTTCGCCGGCGTCGAGCCAGACGATGGCCCAGCCCTGACGCTCGGCATGGCGGCGCACGCGGGCGGTGGCGGCTTCGGGCACGGCGGGCGAGATAGCGTGGATCATGGTGACGTCGCCGCCGCGAGCTCGGTGGGCAACGGCGGCGAGCGTCATGGAATCGACGCCGCCGCTGACCGCCACGGCGAGCGCCTCGGGGCGGCACACCGCGTCTTCCAGTGCGTTCAGCACGGCGCGTCCTCGACGGCGCGGCGAAGCTTGCGGCGCTCTTGGAGTGTGTCGCCGGTGACCGCCCGCGCTTCGGCTTTGCGTGTGGGGCCGGCGGGGCGGTCGACGGTTTTGGCGGGGACGGGGGTGCCGTCGATGGGCACTGCTCCGTCCGCGCGGGGGAGTTTGATTCGCTGGGTTTGGGTGGTGCGCAGGCCGATTGTGGCGGTCTGGTCGAACACGGCCGCGGCGGTCTGCGCTTGGGCGGCCGGGGTGGTGAGTATGCGAAAATCGCTCACGGGCCGGCCGTGCTTGCCGGTGCGCGATCCGACAGTGACGTCGACGACGCCGGCGATGTCGCGCAGGCGCGTTGCGGCCTCGGCGATTTCTTCGCCGGTCATGTCGTCCACCTCGAAGGCGATCTCCGCGACGCTGTCGCCGGTGAACGATGGTTGTGCGGTCGGCTCGATGACGAGGGCGCGCAGGACGTTGGCGATGCCGGGCAGCGTGCGCGTGCCGGCGCCAAAGCCTTGGCCGCCAACGGTGCCGAGGGGCATCGGTGCGCGCGGCAACACGCTGACGATGGCGGCGCCGGTAGGTGTCACGCGCTCGCCCGGAACACCGTCGTCAAACACGGTTTGGCCGGCGAGGAGTATTGTGGTGGCGGGGGCGGGCACGGGCATTCTGCCGTGCTGGGTTTTGACCATGCCGGACCCAAGGGGGAGTGGGCTGAGGCTGAAGGTGGCGCCGGCACAGCGGCCGAGGATGCTGCCGGCTGCGACCACATCCATGAGCGAATCCCAGTCGGCCAGTTCGTGGAAGTGAACGTTCTCGATGGCAACGCCGTGGACGGACGCTTCTGCGGCCGCGAGGGCGTGCAGGATGGCGTGAGCGTGCTTGATGGTGGCGGTGGACAGCGGCGCGTCGGCGATGCGTTGGCGAAGCGCACGGTAGTGGGTGTCGCCGGTGGGCGGCGCGTCCGGAAGGGCAAGGCGAAGGCCGGATAGGCTGCCGTTTTGGGCTTCCACAAGCTTGGGCGTCGTGCCGGCCGGGAGGACCGCGGCGCAGTCGGCGAGCATGGGGTCACGCAGGTGCGGCAGGGCGTGGACCATGGCGC
>CAKZYH010000236.1 GCA_937884725.1 uncultured Paracoccaceae bacterium | reverse complement strand
ATGAATTTCGCCGCACGCTGTGCTGCGACTGCGCTGGTCGCTGGCGCGCTCGTAACTCCGGCGCTCGCGCAGGACCGCCTGGCCTTTGGCGCCACCAACGCCCAGTCATCGCATTACGCCTACTTTGCAGCGTTGGCGAAAATCGTGAATGACGCCTACCCGGATAAGTATCAGGCGAGCGTTGTGGAGACGGGCGCCACCGTCGACAACCTGAAGCGCATGGACCGTGGACAGCTCGACCTTGGTCTGATCACCACGTCCGCGCTGTACCACGCCAACGAGGGCATCAAGACGTTTGACGGCGAGGCCATCGATTCCCCGCTTCTGTGGGCCTACAGCCTTGCGCCGCAGAACGTGATCGTCCGCCGTGACGCTGGTGTGGACAGCATCGAAGAGCTCGCCGGCGTACGCTTTGGCCCCGGTCAGCGTGGCAGCTCCACCGAGGCCACCTCGCAAGAGGTTCTGGCCCTGTTCGGTGTGGAGCCCGAGTGGGTGCGCGGCTCCAACGGTGAACTCGCCGCTGCGATCAAGGACAACCGCGCCATCGGCTTCATCAAATCGGCCGTCGGGACGAAGTTCGATGCGCTGACCACGGACATCGCGACGTTCACGCCGGTCCAGGTCCTGCCGGTCCCGGAGGACAAAATCCAGATGATCCGAGACGAGCTGCCGGAGCTGTCCATCGTGGATATGCCGGGCGGCGATATGGAGAACACCGGGGCATACCAGACCTGGGGCTTCATGATTGGCGTGTCGGCCCGTCCGGACCTCGACGAGCAAACCGCGTACGATATCGTCAAAGCGGTGATGGAAGACGACACTGAGCAGGCGACTGCATTCCCGCCGGTGGCCGGCCAAAACCTTGCTGAGCTGACGCTCGCCTACGCCACGTCGCCGCTGCACCCCGGCGCCATCCGCTACTTCGAGGAAGCTGGGTACGAGGTGCCCGATCGCCTGCGTCCCGCCGAGTAATCGCTACGCACCGCAACACACCTAAGCCGCGGGCGGCGATGCTGCCCGCGGTCGTTGCCTGCCAGCGAAGGGCGCCATGACGAGCCAAGACATCGATCCCGATCAGGCCGGCCAAGCCGATGCCGAGCCGGCCAACTTGCGCGAGCGGCTTGCGTCCGGCCTCGCGCTCATCATCGGGCTGTTCGTTTTCTACACGTCGTTCTTCGGGGCGTTCGAAACGCTGATCCAGCGGGCCGGGTTCGTGGCGATGATCGTCACGATGGCGCTCCTTCTTTACCCAACCGGCAAGAACAAGCGCTGGCGTCCTCTAGGGCTCGTCCTCGACATCGGAATGATTGCTTGGGTGGCCGTTTCGGCCGCTTACGTGATCCTCAATTTTGAGCGGATCATGGTGCAGTTGCCGTTCGCCGAACCCATTGATGTTTGGCTCGGCTTCGGCACTCTCCTCGTCATTCTCGAGCTTGCGCGACGGACAGCGAGTTTGGTGTTCCCGATCATCGTCGGCGGCATGGTGGCCTACGCCTTCTTTGGCGACATGATCCCCGGCGCGTTCGGCCACCGCGGCTTTGATATCTACTACATCACCGAGGTGATGTTCCTGTCCGACCGCGGCCTGTGGGGCATGCTGGTTTCCATCGCATCCACCACGCTGGCGGCCTTCATTCTGTTTGGCTCGCTGCTTCTGCATACAGGCGCGGGCCAAACCTTTTTCGACCTTTCAGCGCGCGCAGGCGGGGCAAGCCCCGGCGGCGCCGCGAAAATCGCGACCATCGCCAGCGGCCTATTTGGGTCCATCTCCGGCTCGTCGGTCGCCAACATCGCCACAACAGGCAACTTCACGATCCCGCTGATGAAACGGTTGCGATACCCAGCGCCGTTCGCCGGCGGCGTTGAGGCTGTGGCCTCCACCGGGGGACAGCTCGCGCCACCCATCATGGGCACCGCGGCGTTCGTGATGGCCGAGCTGGTGGGCGTGAACTACTGGACAATCGTCGCTGTCGCATTCCTACCGGCGCTCTTGTTCTACATCGGCGTTTTCACCACCGTTCACCTGATTGCCAAACGCACCGGGCTTGGCCAGGTGGATCAATCGGAGCTGCCGGACTGGCGCGCCGCCCTCAACTGGCGACGACTTGCACCCATCGCGGCAGGTATTGTCGGCCTCGGCTGGGGCATCTGGAACGGCAACTCCATCCAGCTGACGGCGT
>CAKZYH010000235.1 GCA_937884725.1 uncultured Paracoccaceae bacterium | reverse complement strand
GGCGAACCGAGAGAGCGGGGACCGCGCCTAGAGCAACGTCAGTCTGACTGTGGACTGTGGACAGTCAGACGGACAAAAGTTGCTCGAGGATCTCAAGAGCGAGCCGTTGTCTTCGCTCTGACTGCTCTCCAGTCAGATCGAAACGGCTCTAGCGCAGTCCGCAAGCCGCATCAGGCCATGCGCTCCACGCACATGGCCACACCCATGCCGCCGCCGATGCACAGCGTTGCAAGCCCTTTCTTGGCATCGCGCCGGGCCATTTCGTGGATCAGTGTGTTGAGAACGCGGTTGCCGGACGCGCCGATGGGGTGGCCGATGGCGATGGCGCCGCCGTTGACGTTGGTGATGTCGTCGGACCAGCCCATGTCCTTGGAGACGGCGCAGGCCTGGGCGGCAAAGGCTTCGTTGGACTCCACAAGGTCCAGATCCGACACGGACCAGCCAGCCTTCTCCAGCGCCTTTTTTGAGGCCGGGATCGGGCCTGTGCCCATCACCTTCGGATCAACGCCCGCCGTCGCCCACGACACGATTTTGACGAGAGGGGTGATGCCGCGCTTTTCGGCCTCTTCAAGGCTCATCAGCACCATCGCGGACGCGCCATCATTGATCCCGGATGCGTTGCCGGCCGTCACGGTGCCTTCCCTGTCGAAGGCAGGGCGCAGCTTAGCGACGCTATCAAGGGTCGCGCCGTGGCGGATATACTCGTCCGCGTCCACGATGGTGTCGCCCTTACGGCCCTTCACCGTCACCGGGACGATCTCGTCCTTGAACCGGCCTTCGTTCTGCGCGGCTTCGGCGCGGTTTTGGGAGCGGACGGCGAACTCGTCCTGCATCTCGCGCGTGATCTGCCACTCGCGGGCAACGTTCTCGGCCGTATTGCCCATGTGGTAGCCGTTAAAGTGGTCCCACAGGCCGTCCTTGATCATGGTGTCGATGAACTTCACGTCGCCCATTTTGTGGCCGGCGCGCAGGTGCGCGGCATGGGGAGACATGGTCATGTTTTCCTGGCCGCCGGCGACAATAACGTCGGCATCGCCGGTCTGGATTTGCTGGGCGCCGATGGCGATTGTGCGCAGACCAGACCCGCAGACTTGGTTGAGGCACCAAGCGGTGGACTCAATGGGAATGCCAGCGCCGAGCGCGGATTGGCGAGCAGGGTTCATCCCCGTGGCGGAGGTAAGCACCTGGCCCATGATGACTTCGTTGACGTCGTCCGGCGATACGCCGGCGCGCTCGAGAGCACCCTTGATGGCCACAGTGCCGAGCTCCGCGGCCGATACCGTGGAAAATGATCCGTTGAATGCGCCGACGGGGGTGCGGGCCGCCCCCGCGATCACCACTGTGGGATTGGCCATGGAAGTCTCCTCCTGTTCGTCCTTGGCAAGCCGCGCTGAGCTGTGAGTTCACCCAGAGATTGGACCGTGCGTCGAGCACATTTGACGGCGTGTCAACGCTGTAGGAATTTTAGCTGTTCGCAGACGCAACATTTTCGCTTATATACTTCGCCTGTCAGCGCCATAAGTTTGTTGCTCGGTCGCGGCTTTATTGGTGGTCAGCGAGAAACTTCGATGTCAGCATCGGTGCAGAAGATCGTTATCAAAAAGTACGCGAACCGCCGGCTCTATCACACCGGCGATAGCGTCTATGTCACCCTCGATGACCTTGCCGATATGACGCGGCGGGGCGAAGAATTCGTCGTGCACGATGCAAAAACGGGTCAGGATATTACCCGTTCTGTTCTGGCCCAGATCATATTCGACGCTGAAAGCCGTGGGACAGGCCTTCTGCCGATCGCATTCTTGCGCCAGCTCATCACGTTTTATGACGGCCAGATGCAGGCTTTGGTGCCCACCTATCTTGAGCACTCTTTGACCGCATTTGCGGAAGAGCAGGAGAAGCTGCGCAAGAGCTTTAACAAAACGCTCGGCGATCAAGCGTTTGACGCGATCCAAGAGCAGGTGCGCCGCAATATGGATTTGTTTCAGCGCTCCGTCTCCATGTTCGTGCCCATGCCGCAGGGAGCGTCGTCAGCGCCGCCTCCTGCGCAGTCGTCCCGGGAGACGACGAGCGCATCCGACCTTGCCGAGGATGTCAAAGCGCTGCGCGGTGAGTTGGCGGCTATGGAACAGAAGATAGCAGCAATGTCGGCAGCGAATGGCGAAGACACTGAGGCCGAAGACGGCACGTTTTTGCCCGCAACCGCGCCGGGGTCGTCTCAGGCTTAAGCGGGCCCGGCGGATGCCCGGGCTGCACCAATGACGGTGATCGACAGCGCCTCGAGCAGTGCGATGACCGTCAGCAGCAAAAACAGTGATGAGCCGGCCGCTGGGAGCGCGAGAAACGCGATCACGTGAACGCCAAAGGCGATGACCGCAACGATGCTCGGCTGCAGCCCCGCTTGGCTGCCGTGCGCTGCTCGAACAATCGCGACGAAGCATATGGCCATTGCCGCGATCAGGAGGACCGTGCCCGCGGTCAATATGGGCTCGGCTCCGGACAGCAGCGGTGGTGACAAAACTTTAGTATCCCAGCCGGTGCCGGGACGGGGTGGGCCGGTGAAGCTGCCGCCGAGCAGGAGACTGCCGGCGACGAACGCAATCAAGCTGACGCCGCTTGCGGGAAACCACCGCAGCATCGAGCGTGCGAGCGCTCAGTCTTCTTTGGCTTTCAGGACCTGACGGCCACGATAGCGGCCGGACTTCAGGTCGATGTGGTGAGGGCGCTTCAGCTCGCCCGACTCTTTGTCTTCCACAAATGTCGGCGTCTTCAGCGAATCCGCAGAGCGGCGAAAGCCCCGCTTCATGGAACTCACTTTGCGCTTGGGAACAGCCATCTCGGTCTCCATAGGCCAGGCGCAAACCTTACCGGGCCGCGAGGAAGCGCGGGCCGACGGGCGCCGTAATTCAAGCTAGAGCGGGCGAAATAGAGGCAATGAGGCGGAAGTGCAAGGTGGCACTCAGGGTCTCAGCTCAGCCGGCAGGCATGAAAACACCCACGGAGCGGCCCGCAACTCGCGCGCGACATGGTTCATCACAGCCTCTTGCCGGCGCGTTGGTGAGGCGGCCTTGCGCACGCTCGGCGCCGGCAGCACGGTCGCAAGCGCTAGAATCTGCCGATCGCTGAGCTCAGTGGTCGGGCGGGCGAAGGCGTACTGAGACCCCGCCTCAATGCCGAACTGGACCGGGCCCCATGCCGCCGAGTTGAGATAAAGCTCCAGTATCCGCCTTTTGGGGATGACCAGGTCCATGACCAGCGCGAGCGGCAGCTCAATCGCCTTCCTGAGGTAGCTTCGGCTTGGCCACAAAAACAGCGTTTTCACCGTCTGCATGGTAATGGTGCTCGCGCCACGCGGCGCACCGCCGGACCATGCTTCCCGCAGCGACGCGATGAATTGGCGCCAATCGACCCCGTAGTGAAGGCAAAAGCGTGCGTCCTCGGCCATGATGACAGCTCGTGAGGCGCGGGGGGCGATGTCGGTGAGTGCGGTCCAGTCCTGCACCACCGCCTGGCCTTCCCACTGTGCCCGGACCATTGGCATCGCCGGCGGATCGATAAAGCGGTACGAGAACAACAGCGCGACCGGCACAACCGTTACCAACAGCGCCAGCGTCAGAGCAATCCGCCAAATCATTGTCGATGACCGTAGGGATTGAGGCCGCGGGCGGCCGAGGTCGCTGGGACTTCGCGCAAAAATTTGCCAATCATGCCAAGGCAGAAACGCAACAAAGGCACCGCCACATGAACTTCCCCGAACGGTTGCGCGCTGCAGCTGAGCGCACCGACGCTGTACTGTCGGCGGTTTTGACTGATTTGGCGGAGAAAGACCACGCTCCCGACCGCCTGCTGATGGCAACGCGACACGCGCTGCTCGCCGGTGGCAAACGCTTTCGCCCCTTCTTGGTCATGGAGTGTGCCGCACTGGTGGGCAGCAATGACACCGCCGCGGCACAGGTCGGCGCCGGGTTTGAATGCCTCCACGCCTACAGTCTCGTCCACGATGACCTGCCGGCCATGGACGATGACGATATGCGCCGCGGCCAGCCCACGGTGCACAAAGCCTTCGACGAGGCGACCGCGATCCTGGTCGGCGATGGGTTGCAGGCCCTAGCCTTTCAGCTCCTGGCGACTGCGCCGGTGCCGGCGAGCGCTGCAGTGGAGCTTCTACAGGTCCTAGCGCGCGGCTCAGGCTTTGAGGGTATGGTCGGCGGCCAGTATCGCGATCTCAACGCGACGGGGTTCGATGCAGACGGCGTGCGGCAGATGCAGGCCATGAAAACTGGTGCGCTGATCACCGGAGCCTGCGAGGCGGGCGCCGTGGTGGGTGGCGCGAGCCCTGCAGCCCAGCACGCGCTGACCCGCTATGGCGAACTCCTCGGCCTCGCGTTTCAGCTATCGGACGACCTTTTGGACATTGAGGGGTCGGCCGAGGAGGTGGGCAAACGCGTCGGGAAAGATGCCGACGAGGGGAAGGTCACGCTGGCTGGGCTTCTTGGCATTGATGAGGCGAAATCGATGCTGGAAGAAACGGTCGTTCAGGCCGCAAGCTGCCTCGACATGTTTGGCGACGAGGGTGCGATCCTGCGGCACGCCTGCCGTTTCGTGGCTGATCGGCGCTCCTGAAGCGCAGATTGCTTGGGGCCGCTGAAACCTGAACGGAGCTGTCAGTATCGGTTCAGGGCCGCCCCGCTACTCCTGCACTTGTCAACGCCCACACCGTCAGGGCTAACAGCCAGGAGTTCCACCATGAAGGCGACCCTCTTCGCGATTGCAGCGTCCGTCACCCTGTTCGTCATGCCGGCCAACAGCGCCACCCAAGACCACCTCACCGCCGCCGCGGCAATGGCCCCGACCCCGGCGATCAGCGCCCAGGCCCTGCCGGTTGCCGCGGCCCCGGCCATCAGCACTCCGGCCGCGACCCAAGTCGCGTTCAACCAAATCGGCTACTACGACCGCAAAGGCTATGGTAAGCGCTACAAGCACCGCCGGCACGGCCGCCGTCACCGGGGTCCGCGCGTGGGCGATGTGCGCATCATCGAGCGTCCCTGCGCCACGCGTATCGTCCGCTTCACGCCCTTTGGCAAGAAGGTCCGCGTGATCCGGCACTGCGGCGGTCGCCACAGCGCACGGTTTTACCAGAACTGGTAATTGGATGCGTCAGAGCTGGCGCACATCCACGAAACGGCCAGCGATGGCGGCAGCGGCTGCCATTGCCGGCGAGACCAGATGGGTCCGGCCGCGAAAGCCCTGCCGGCCCTCAAAGTTCCGGTTGGACGTAGAGGCGCAGCGCTCATCAGGGCGCAGCCGATCATCATTCATGGCAAGGCACATGGAGCAGCCGGGTTCGCGCCATTCAAAGCCCGCCTCCCGGAGCACCATGTCGATCCCCTCCGCCTCGGCCTGCGCTTTCACAAGGCCGGAGCCGGGCACGATCATCGCGTGCACGCTTTCACTGACCTTGTGGCCCCGCACTACGTCAGCCACCGCGCGCAGATCCTCGATCCGGCCGTTAGTGCACGAGCCGATGAAAACCCGATCGATTTCAATATCGGTCATCGGGGTGCCTGGCTTCAACGCCATATAGTTGAGCGCACGCTCCATCGCGCTGCGCCGTGCCGGGTCTTCCACATCCTCAGGGTTGGGGACGCTCCCATCCACGGCCACAACGGCTTCTGGCGAGGTGCCCCACGTGACGACGGGCGGCAGGTTCGCGGCATCCAGCACCACTTCGCAGTCGAACTCAGCGTCGGGGTCGCTGGGCAGCGTTCTCCAGTGCTCCAGCGCCTGGTCGAACAGCTCCCCCGTGGGCGCTTTGGGTCGTCCGGCGACGTACTCGAAGGTGATGTCGTCCGGCGCGATCATGCCCGCCCGCGCGCCGGCTTCGATCGACATGTTGCAGACCGTCATGCGCCCTTCCATGGACAGCGCATGGATGGCCTCACCGTCATATTCGATCACATGGCCGGTCCCACCGCCGGTGCCGATGGTGCCGATGATCGATAGGATGATGTCCTTCGCGCTTACCCATTTCGGCGCGACGCCGTTCACGCTCACGCGCATGTTACGTTCTTTGCGGGTGCGCAGCGTTTGGGTGGCAAGGACATGCTCCACCTCCGATGTGCCGATCCCGAACGCGAGAGCACCGAAGGCGCCGTGGGTGGAGGTGTGGCTGTCGCCGCAGACCATGGTGATGCCAGGCAGCGTGAAGCCCTGCTCAGGCCCGATGATGTGCACGATGCCCTGTCGGATATCCATCTCGTTATAATACTCGATGCCGAACTCTTTCGCGTTGGCGGCGAGCGTTTCGACCTGAAGGCGGGACTGGGCTTCAGCAATTCCGGCACGACGGTCGGTGGTCGGCACGTTGTGGTCCACCACCGCCAGCGTGCGGTGCGGCGCGGCGACCGGGCGGCCGGCCATGCGCAGCCCCTCAAAGGCCTGGGCGCTGGTGACTTCGTGAACGAGGTGACGGGTGATGTAGAGGAGCGCTGAGCTGCCGTCCTGCTCGATCAGATGATCGGCAAAAACCTTATCGTACAGCGTACGCCCCATTCCTTTCGCTCCCGCACTGTCTTGGTCTGGGCGCTTATATGGGACGCGCCGCGTACGGCAACAGCGGTGTGCTATCCTTCGACCACTGCTGATGCCTCCGACAGCAAGCTATGCAGCATGTCCTTGGTGTGAGCGGTGCGCAGCTCTTCCGGCATGCCGGGCGTGCGCAAGACCCGGGCAATGCTGCCCAAGGCGTTGAGATGATCGGCGCCGGTATCTTCCGGCGCGAGCAGCACGAAGACGAGATCAACGAGGTCGCCGTCGGGGGCCTCGAAGTCCACGGGGTGGGCGAGTTGAAAAAAGCCGCCCACCA
>CAKZYH010000234.1 GCA_937884725.1 uncultured Paracoccaceae bacterium | reverse complement strand
CGCTGCTGCAGGCGTTTGCGCTGTCGCTTTACCTGCCTCTCAACGGGGTGTCGGCGCTGTTTGTTGTGAGCCTGATCTTTGGCCTGTCCCAGGGCGGGATCGTGCCGTCATACGCGATTATTGTGCGTGAATACTTCCCCGCGCGGCAGGCCGGCACCGTGATCGTGGTTGTGATCTCGGCGTCGATGTTGGGGATGGCGCTCGGCGGCTGGCTCTCCGGCTACATTTACGACGTGACCGGTTCCTATACGCTCGCCTTCATCAACGGGATCGTTTGGAACACGTTCAACGTCATTGTCATGATGCTGATCCTTGGCCGCACCCGCACACCAGGCCGGCTGGCATCGGCCTGAGCGAGACGGCTGGGGGCCCATGTTGCTTCGGCCGGCGATGTTGATGCTGCGGTTCGGTCCGGCTCAGCTGTTGGTGGGCGCGCTCGCGTGCGTTTCGGTCCGCTCTAGAAGTCCGGTTGTGGAAGCTGGGGTTTTGCGCCAGGCGTTGGCGGTGGCTTCAGCTGGCGGGCGGCTTCGGGAATGGCGTCGTCGTCGAGGAGGCGGCCCCAGTTGGTGCGGGCTGCCATCTCCACCTTCGTCTCGTCCGGGACGAGCGGCGCATCGGTGAAAGACTGCCAACCACCGCCGAGCGCCTTGTAGAGCGCGACGAGGTTCGTGACTGCGTCGGCCCGGACCGATGCCAGGCGCTGCTCGGAGCGCAAGAGCGATACCTGGTTGTCGAGCACACGGTTAAAGGAGACGGTGCCCGCCTGGTACTCGAGCAGCGAAATGCGCTGGGCACGCTGAGATGCGCGGACCGAGCGCGTGAGGAAGACCACCTGTTGCTTTGACTTTAGGAACGCTGTGAGCGCGTCTTCGGCTTCAGCGTAGGCTTTCAGGACCTGTTGGCGGTAGCTGGTCAGAAGCTCCTGCAGGCGGGCGTCTTCAACGCGAACATTGTTGCGGATGCGGCCATAGTTGAGGACGTTCCAGCTGACGCCGGGGTTGATGAGCCCGGTGATGGCGGTGGAGGTGAAAAGGGTGCTGAGGTCGCTCGCCTTCACCCCGACCGAGCCGGTAATGCCGAACTGTGGGTAGAGGTCCGCGACGGCGACGCCGACTTTGGCGGCCTGTTCCAGGGCGCGCAGTTCGGCGGCGCGAATGTCGGGGCGGCGGCGCAGAAGTTCCACGGGGACGCCGATGCCCACATGCGGGGATGTCGCGGGAATGCCGCGGTTGGGTTTCAGGAGCCCGTCGATGTCGCCGGCGGGGCGGCCAATGAGGACAGCCAGCGCGTTCTTTGCCTTGGCCAAATCCGCTTCGAGGTTTGGCACTTCGGCCTTGGTGCTGTTGAGGAAGGCGGTGGCTTCGTCCACGTCAAGCTCGGTAGTAGTGCCTTCGCGGAACTGAAGCTGCGTCAGCCTGAGGCTGTCTTCCTGGACGATGATACTGCGGCGGGTGAGCGCGATTTCGGCCTGGAGTTCGCGCAGCGTGACGTAGGCGGTGGCCACATCGCCGGTGATGGTGACGAGGAGATCATACCGGTCGGCGACGGCGACCACGAGGTTGGCGCGGGCGGCCTGGACGCCGCGGGCGACTTTGCCCCAGACGTCGATTTCCCAGCTGGCGTCAAAGCCCGTCGACCAGTCTTGGAAGGTGGGGTCGAAGTCGACGAAGCGGGAGACTTCGCGGGTGAGGCCGACGTCTTTGCTGACGCGTTCGCGTTTGTAGCCGGCGCCGACTTTCTGGGTTTGCGGGAAGTAGTCGCCGATGATCACGCCGAGCTGTGCGCGGGCTTGGTAGATGCGCAGGCCCGCCGCCTGGAGATCGAGGTTTTGCGCCACCGACATGTCGATGAGCCTATTGAGGGCGGGATCTTTGAAAGTGCGCCACCAGGCAAAGGCTGGGTCTTGCCGCTGATCGACCCCGGGGCCACGGGAGGCGCCGGACCAGTTGGCTTTAGAGGGCACGGTGGGCAGCACAAAGTCTGGCCCGACGGCGCATGCGGCGAGCGTTGCCGCGGTCACGCGCACCGCTGCTGGCCGTGCCCACTGACGCAGTTCTAGCCGTTCGCGGACTCTGACACGCGCGATGCTGATGATTGGCCCCAACGCAACTGACGTTCGGGCGATCTATAAATTGAAGGGGTAAACGAAATTGATAAAACTGTAGATGCGCAAGTTGATCCGGCGCAGAAGCTCGAAGCCGGCGCTGCGACCTGTGTAGATGGCGACCGCGCCGTGGCCCCCTGCGGGGAGGAACGCGTCCGGGTCGTCGAAGGTGATTTGGACCGCGAATTTGCCCTGCAGGCGGGGGAGCATGAATTCTGGGATGCGGCCGGTGGGGCGGATCTGGCCCTGGTTCGTGGCCCACCAGATGGCTTCCACCTTGCCGGTGAAGATTTCTCCCGGGGCGATGTCGAGCGCCATCTCAACGGGTTGGCCAGGCTCGACGAATTTGATGTGCTCCTGGAAGAAGGCGCCCAGCATGTAGGCCGGGTCGTCGGTGACGAACACCGAGATGGCGCCGGCGCGGATGTCGCCCACCACAAGGCCCGGCTGGGCTTGTTGGCTGACGATGAAGCCGTCGGCCGGCGCGTTGATGGTGGTTTGTGACAGATAGTATTGGGCTTCGGCGAGTTGGGCCTGTGCTTCTGCGACAGAGGTGTTGGTGCCGTCGCTGGTGGTCGATTGCAGGGCGAGATTGGCTTTGTCGACGTTGGCTTGCGCTTCGTCCACCTGCGCCTCGTCGGCGGCGACCTGGGCGTTCCATTTGTCGAGATCCTCGGCCCGCGCGCCGCCTTGTGGCGCGAGTGCGGCGAAGCGCTTTTGCTGCGCTGTGGCGAACTCCAGCTGGGCCTGTGCTTGCTTCAGCTGGTTTTGCGCGGCGGTGAGGTCGGCGCCCAGGATTTTGACGTTTTGCTCGGCCGCGATGAGCTGCGCCTCTGCCTCATTCACCTTGGCGCGGTAGATTGTGTCGTCGAACTTGTACATCGGGTCGCCCTTTTTGACCGGCTGGGTGGCGGTCACGAGCACCGCGTCCAGCAGCGTTGGGCCCTCCAGCCGCGGGACGATTTGGATGGTGTTGCGGATGATGTGCGCGTCGACGGTGAATGGCGCGTAGAACCGCATTCCGATGATGAAGATCAAGATGAGGTGAAAGCCGATCCAGAAGGAGGCGATGCCCCAGACGATGTTGAACCGGAGCCATCTAAACTTGAAGAATACAAGCCAGATGATGCTGATGTACGTCAGCGTGATGGCGATGGCCATGAACATGGGGTTAGAGCCCGTCGCTGGTGGCGGGGGCGGTGCGGCCGTGCTTGGCCTCTAGCGCTGCGATTTCGGCATCGATGGCGTCCTTCTCAGCGTTTGGGAAGCGCCGCACATCGATGGTGAGCGAGTCGTGGTAGGCCCAAATGAAGGCGTGGATCCACGGGATGACCGCGAGCGCCCCTGCCCAGCCCATGAGCCGGACCGAGTTTGCGTGCGGATGGCGCCGCTGGATGGCGATCCGCCCGGGAAGGCCAAGAAGCCAGATCACCGCTGAGAACAATATGATGAGCGCGACCACCACGAAGATTGCCATGAGAAAATCATAGTAATCGAGGGCGGGGAGTATCCTGGCGTCAGCCGGTACCTCTCGTATCATGGCTCTTAGTCCTCCACGGTGCTTGCGCGCGGCGTCAGCCACTGAAGGGGGGTAGCTTGAACGACTGGGCGACGAACGCAACAGGGGTGCGCAGGACCTGATTGGGTTTTTATCGTAAGGTCGAGTGGGCCGTCCGTCGGTTCATACTGCGGTTGCCGGGGATGTTGTGGGCTGCGTTGCGGTGCCCATGCGTGTTCCGTAGTTTGGTGACATGCTGGGTTTCGCTGCTGCCGTTTTCTTCCTGCTCATTACCCCTGGTCCAGGCGTCCTCTCCACTGCAGGCGTGGGAGCGGGCTTCGGGTTTCGGCCGGGTAGTCGGTACATTCTGGGGCTTTTTCTGGGGACCAATCTTGTCGCTCTGGCTGTCGTCAGCGGCCTCGGGGCGTTGATCCTCGCCGATCCGCGTGTGCGCACGGTGCTGTTTGCAGCCTCGTTTTGTTACCTGACCTATCTGGCGTTTCGGATCGCTTTTGCTGGCGCGCGGTTGGCTTTCATTGAGAAGGCGCGCCCGCCCGGCGTTGGCGGTGGTGTCGTGCTGCAGCTGTTCAATCCTAAGGCCTACGCCGTGAACACCGCCCTGTTTACTGGCTTTGCGTTTTTGCCGGGTCAGTATTTTCTTGAGGTTGGGCTCAAGTTTTTGATCATCAATGCGATTTGGATACCGATTCACTTCGGTTGGCTGTGGGCCGGAGTGACAATCCATCGTTTAGATTTGTCGGAGCGGGTGCACCGTATCATCAACATCGCGATGGCGGTGTCGATGATGACTGTGGTCGTGCTGGCGGTGGTGTTGCAGTCGTAATTGGATATTCGTGCAGCGCCTGGCGCTGGTTGTGGCGGTTTTTCTAGCGTTTGGCGCCTTTGGGCAACGTGGATGGGGCTAGCGTTGGTGTCTGTTCAAAGCGATCTGCAATGAAGTTGGTGAAAAGACGGACGCGCATCGGCAGGGTCGGCGCTGGGGGGCGGACGGCGTAGATGCTCCACTCGGGGAGAACGGTATACTCAGGCAAGACCTCGACAAGTGCGCCGCTGTCCAGATGCTCTGTGACTTCCCAACGGCATTTGCGGGCGAGACCGACGCCGGAGAGCGCCGCTTCCGTGACGGCCTCTGCAAGGTTTGTCGCAAAGTTGCCGGAGACTTTCACGTCGTGGATCCGCCCGTCGGGACCGCGTTTGGTCCACATGCGCGCGTCCGATCGGATGATGCAGTTGTGGCGGCGCAAATCGTCGGGCATCTCCGGCATACCGCACCGGCTGAGGTAATTCGGCGCTGCCACGACGATCCGGGCGCTGTCTGCGATACGGCGCGCTTTTAGGCTCGACGGCGAAAGGTCTCCCAGCCGGACGGCAAGATCAAACCCATTCTCGACAATATCGAACACTCCATCACTGAGATGAAGCTGGATGGAGAGCCTGGGGTAGCGCTCCATGAATTCGCCCACGAGGGGGGCGAGATGCTTGCGTCCGAAGGATGCGGAGCTGGCCACCCGCAGTTCGCCGCTGACGGTGGCCGGGTCCCTTTGAAGTTCGGAGAATGCCTCGTCGATATCGCTCAGAATGCGCTTTGCGTGGGCCAGAAAGACCTCGCCGTCCGCCGATAAGGCAACGGAGCGGGTCGTGCGATGCAACAGTTGGGTGCCCACCGATGCCTCCAGATCGCGAACCCGTTGGGTCGCTGCGGTGCGCGATAGGCCAAGTTCCGCGCCCGCTTTGCCAATGGCACCGACGGCGGCGACACGCACAAACAGCGCGAGAGACTTTGGATCCAAGCTCATTGTTCAGAAATTAGGGATAGTCATTCCGCTTGCAAGGTTATTGTTGTGGAGATCGGCGTTCCCAGGTCGGAGGAAGAGACCTCATGACCGCGGAGCATGGACCAATGGTTGCCTCATGGAAGTTCGGAGCTGTGGTGCTGGGCGTTGCTGTCGCCGCTGGGCTGGCGCTCCGGGCGGGTGCAGCCGGGGTTGAGCCGAGTGTGGAGGTCGTCACCCGCGATGACTTCCGGCTTATTCCGCTTAACCCGCTGCGCGGGGATGCGAGCCCGCGCGCCGGCGTTCTGTGGGGTGACCTCCGCGAAGACGTGCCGACGGGCGCGATTATTCAGTTTGCGCCCGACTTTGCGTCGCCGCCGCACATCCACAACATCACCTACCGTGCCGTGGTCCTGGACGGGATGGTCCACAACGACGATCCTGACGCCGAGGACATGTGGATGGGGCCCGGCTCGTTTTGGACACAACCCGCTGGCGAGGTTCATGTGACCGCCGTGGGTCCCACTGGCGGAACGGCGTTTCTGGAAATATTTTCAGGGCCTTACTTAGTTCAGCCGTCGGCGGACGCTTTCGATAACGGTGAGCGCCCCATCAATATGGAACAGCGCAACGTGGTCTGGCTGGACGCGTCGGACGTGACTTGGGTCGAACAGGATGGGAGCGGGGCGGGGCTTGAGATGGCCTTTCTGTGGGGGTCACCAAGCCCTGGCGCCTCGAATGGTACGTTCGTCAAGTTGCCGCCGCAGTTCACCGGGGAGGTGAATACTGGTGGCAATGACATCAAATCAGTCGTTGTCCAAGGGGCAGTGGAGCATATTGCGCAACCTCATACCGAAAGACGCGATTTAGCCACTGGAAGTTACTTCGGCTCATCCGGTGATGTCGCGCACAGTGTTACGTGCACCAGTTCGACAGAGTGCGTGCTGTATGTCCACGCTGTGGGGACGTACCAGGTGGTCAGCGCTGAGTGATCGCGCGTGAATGGCTCCCGGGGCCAAGATTATCGCAGGGTGCTGACGGAAGTCGGCCGACTTTAGCCGGGTTGGATGCAGGGTTTGCGCGTGAGGACCGCGCGAACTTCACCTACATGCTCAAGGGGCGCGTTCTGGTGTTGGCGCTGCTCGCGGTGTGGGTGGTGCTCAC
The DNA here is from genome assembly GCA_937884725.1 of uncultured Paracoccaceae bacterium. Lineage (GTDB taxonomy): Bacteria > Pseudomonadota > Alphaproteobacteria > Rhizobiales > Amorphaceae > Acuticoccus. The sequence goes on along the minus strand of CAKZYH010000234.1, from coordinate 14,435 downwards.
GCTGCCATTTGAGCGCTCAGCTGCCTACCTGTCGGTCCTCTTCATCTTTCTTCTGACAGGTGTGATCCCTTATCTGCTGGTTGTTCGGAGGTATGCTGGGACGTTCCTCATCGCCGCCTTCCTTCTGCGTGACGCAACCATGCTCAGCTTTCTGCTGAGTGTCCCAAACCCTTACGGACTTGAGGGATGGTCGCCCCAACTCAACTTGCGCGCGCCGGGTTTTCTCTATCTCGGCCTCTTCGTTGTCTACATGGCGCTGAGTTATCGGCCGGTGCTGGTGGTGTGGGCTGGGATTGCTGCAATCGCGTCGTGGAGTGCGGGCTATCTGTGGGTCGTCAGCTTGCCGGATACTCGCTTTTTCGCATCGCGAGACGTCTTGAATGCTGGGCTCACCTTGGAGGCGGTGCTCGAGCGCGTCCTCGACCCAAACGCTGTCGGGCTGGCACGCATCGTCAACCAAGTGGTTTTTCTGATGGCGGTCACGCTGATCCTGACGTTGGCGGTCTCGCGCTCGCGCCAGCTTGTGCGGCGTCAGGTGGAAGCGGAGGGGCAGCGCTCTGCGCTATCGCGCTACTTCTCGCCCAATATTGTTCAAGAGTTGACGACCACCGGACAAGCTTTTGGCGAACCCAAGGTGCAGCCTGTCGCGATCCTGTTTGCGGATATGGTTGGGTTTACCGCGATCGCGGAGCGGTTGGGGCCCGTCGAACTTGTTGGGCTCCTGCGTGAGTTTCATGGCCGGCTTGCGCGGGTTGCGCTGCGCGAGGGTGGCACAGTCGACAAGTATATTGGCGATGCGATCATGATCCACTTTGGGACGCCAGAGCCGCGGCACGACGATGCGGCGAGGGCCTTGCGGTGCGCCGCAGGGATGATCGCTGCCATTAAGGAGTGGAACCACGCCCGGGTGGCAGAAGGGCTTGATCCGATCCATCTTGGGATCGGCGTGCACTATGGCAATGTCGTTGTTGGCAACATCGGCGACGCGCAGCGGCTTGAGTACACCGTGTTGGGCGATGCTGTGAATGTTGCGAGCCGACTTGAGCAGCTGACGCGAAAGCTGGGCGTTGTTCTTGTGACGAGCGAAGCTGTTATCGATTCATTGCGCCAGACGGCGGCTGAGCCTGAAGTGCTTCTGCCTGGTCTTGCGCCGCAAGGCGCAGAGTCCGTTAAGGGGCGCGCTGACCCTGTCAGGATCTGGGCTCTCCAAGGTTAAGCCATGCCATTAGGACCGCGCGGCCTAGCCGTCCCAAGTGCTGCTCGCCAGGCGGATCAGTTCCCGCTGCGTGCGGGAACTGCTGGCGTCGTTGCCGGGCCTAGTAGGCGTTGGCCAAACAGCGCCACAAGCGCGAGAGCAACGCCGATGCCGTCGCTGATCCAGCCGTCTTCGATCATAAACAGCGCGCCGACGATAAGAACCGGGCGGACGAACCACGCCGCCCGCGCGCCGATGAAGTAACCCTGGACGCCGGCTGCCAGCAGGAAGACGCCGAACGTTGCCGTGATGCCGGCGCGCAAGATCTCGAACCAGGTCCCATCCATCAAAATCGCGCTGTTGTAGAAGAACATGAACGGCACGACGAAGGCGGCAATGCCGATCTTGAAGGACGCCACGGACGTTTCCATCGGGTTTGCGCCCGAAATGCCGGCCGCGGCGTAGCTGGCCAAGGCGACAGGCGGGGTGATGGCCGAGACCACCGCGAAGTAAAACACGAAGAAGTGGGCCGTCAGCGTTGGGATGCCGAGCTCCACGAGCCCAGGGGCGACCACCGATGCTGCGACCGCATAGGCCGCGGTGGTCGGCATTCCCATCCCGAGGAGGATGGCGATGCACATGGCAAAGAACAGCGCGATGAGCTGGGACGTGTCGGCAAGGTCGAGAAGCACCGAAGAGAACCGTGCGCCGACGCCGGTGAGCGAAATGACGCCGACGATGATGCCGGCGCACGCGCACACGGTGATGATTTGGATCGACATCACGCCGGCGAGTTCGAACGCGCGGACGATGGCGCGCGGGCCCATGCGGTGCGGTGATAGCCACGACACCACCGCAGCCGCTACGGTGGCGAGTGTACCGGCGCGGATCACCGAGTAGCCCATGAAGAGCGCTGCGATCAGAATGATGATCGGGACGAACAAATAGACTTGGCGCAGCATTTTCGCGAGCTTGGGGAGTTCATCCTCGCGCATCCCGCGCATGCCAAGTTTTGCGGCCTCGAAGTCGACCATGAAGTAGATCGACAAGAAGTAGAGGATCGCCGGAATGATCGCGGCGACCGCGATGTCCATGTACGGGATGCCGGTGATCTCGGCCATGATGAACGCGCCGGCGCCCATGATCGGCGGCATGATTTGCCCGCCTGTGGAGGCGGCGGCCTCGATGGCGCCGGAGGTTTTCTTGTTGTAGCCGACGCGCTTCATGAGGGGGATAGTCAACGAGCCAGTCGCCACAACGTTGCCGGCGGAGGTGCCGTTGATCATGCCCATCAGGCCGCTCGCGAAGATGGCGACTTTGGCCGGGCCGCCGCGGGCGCGACCGGCGGCGGCGAACGCGAAGTTCACGAAATAATCGCCGACCTTCGAGGCCTGCAAGAACGCCGCGAAGATGATGAACAAGATGATGTAGGTGGACGATACCGCGGTCGTCGGGCCGAGGATGCCGGCATCTGAGTACACGTGGCCGAAGAAGCGTTGCCAGGAATATGCGCTTTGGACTGCGAGAACGCCCGGCAGAACGTGGGCGGTGAAGGTGTAGGCCAAGAAGACGCCGGTGATGACCACAAGCGCGAGGCCCGCAACGCGGCGGGTGAGTTCTAGGATGAGCACGGAGCCGGCGGTTGCAGCGAAGGCGACGCCGATGGGCACGAAGGGCGTGCCGACGGAGTTGCGCGCTGCCGTGCCGTAAATCGCGGTCAGGTACAGCGCGACGGCGATGCCGCAGAGGACGAGCGTGATGTCGGAGGCGGCGAACTGAGCCCGGCCGCGCCGCTCGAACCAGCCGAGCACGATGCCGCCGAACGTTGCGACCAGGAGCGGAATGCCGAACCAGCGCACCTCGTTCTGGTAGATTTCGGTGCCCGGAAATGCGGCCCAGGTGGTGAGGCCGCCCATCACCGGCAGCGTGCCGGACGCGATGGTGCTTGCAAAGCTGATGGCGGCGCCGCCGGCAACAATGGCAGGGACGGCGAGGCACGCGGCCAGGATGGAGAGCCACTTTGGCGTGCGGCGGTCCGCAATGTCGCCCCGGAACGAATGGGCAGCGTAGAGCAAGAAGCCGAGCGCCAGCGCACCGGCGATGTGAACGATCCTGAAGTCCCACGTTTCCATCGGGAACTGCGGGAGGAAACCGATCTCGATGCCGGTCCAGCGCTCAATCGACACGCCGTTCAGCGCCACCATGTGCCACGCGGCATAAATGGCCGCGAAGGCTGCGATGAGGACATGGGCGGTGCCGGTGTACTGGCGGCGGTTGGCCTCGACGGGTTCCTCGTCGACCCCTTGTGCCAAAACTGCGCCCTCTGGCGCGGTGTCTGACGTGGGGAGGGGCGTCTCTGGCTTATCCGTCGCAGTCATGGGCGTCCCCGCAAAGGCTCGTGGCAGTGGAGGGCAACACGCGCGCACGCTGCGCGCGGTGCGGCCTGGCCGCGCCCGGATGTCGGGACCGGCAGAAACCGACTGCCCCGCAGACGCCGGTTCGCGTCCGCGGGGCAGCGCATAGCGTTTAGTTGCTGTGGATCAGGCTGGCGGGGATGTCAGCGCCGGCGTTTTCGGCAAACCAGCGAGCCGCGCCCGGGTGCCACGGCATGACGGTGTTGCGGTCCCAGAATTCCGGCAGCGTGGAGCGAGCGGCGCGGTGGGTGCTCACCATGCGCTCGTTGTCCGACATCACCGCGTCGACGACGGCGTAGATGAAGTCTTCAGGCAGATCGCAGTTGGCGATGGCGAAGTTCCACATGGAGACCGAGCGGGCCGGACCCTCGAGCGTGGTGTAGGTGTCGGCCGCGATGTCGAAGTTGGCGACCGGGAACGCTTCGGTGATCTTGGCTTGCTCGTCCTCGGTGAACTCGATGATGTTGATGTCGGTTTGGACCTCAAGCTGGCTCACGGCCGGCACCGGAACACCGGCGGCGAAGGCGATGACGTCGAGGAGACCGTCTTGGAGCTGGCCGCCAAGGTCGGACCAACCGCCGTTGCGGCGGTCAAATTCCACGCCGAGTTCGGTCATCATGCGCGGGAAGTAGGTGTCGGAGGTGGATCCTGCGGGGCCGAAGCCGATGCGCGCGCCCTCGGGGATTTCGTCAACGGACGTGATGCCTGAGGAGGACAGCGCCGTGATGGAGAACGGCGTCTGATACATGGGGAACATGGCGCAGGCGTTGGTCATGGTGAGGCCGGGCGCGATGGGGTTGCTGCCGGCGATGGATTCGGCTGCCGGGCCCATGGTGGTCATACCGAACGCCAGCTGACCGGCGTGAACCAACGCCATGTTTTGCATCGGACCGCCGGTGACCTCGGCGCCGCCGGACACGTCCAGTGCTTCGGAGACGATGCCGGCCCAGCCGGACCCGTAGCCGAAGTATGTGCCGCCCTGGGAGCCGGTGCCGACGGTAAAGCTCTCGGGCCATCCCTCGCGCTCAGCGTGGGCATCGGTTGCGACACCCACCGCGACAGCAGCGGTCACAGCAAGAGCGGCAACGCGTGCCGCTACGGGGAAAGTCATCATGTTCCTCCAGGAAACGATTTTGGTTGTGGCTGCGCCGGTTCAGCGCGCGCGCAGAGTGTTGATAGTGCGTTCACGAATTCGTCAAGCGCTTAAGGCGGTAAGAAAGCGCCTGAAAATCAGTCAGGCTCATCGCTTGGCGGTACCCGGATGATGGGCGGGTCAGGCGATTTTGGCGAGGGTGTCGACGTTGTCGTCGAGCACTTTGAGGAATGCGTCGCGGGCGGGGTGGCGGGTGTTGCGGAGCCAGACGACCGCGAGTTTGAGCGTGGAGCGGGCGTGGCTGTCGTCGGTGCGCAGCGGCAGGAAGGTCACGCCGTCAACGGCGAGGCGGGCTGCCCAGCGGGGCACGATGGCAAGGCCGACTCCGGTTGCGACTAGGCTTACAATTGTTTGTTTTTCTTCCGCAATTTGCGCGATGTGCGCGGTCAGGCCTGCGTCTTGGAAGAGGGTGATCGTGAGGTCGTGGCTGTGGGGGCGGGAGCGGCGGTCGGGCACGATCATCGCTTCGCCGGCCATGTCGTGCACTGAAAGGGTTTTACGGGCGGCGAGGGGGTGACCGGCGGGGACGGCAACGACTGCGGTTTCGGCGAAAAGGGGCCGGACGGCAAGGCGGGGATCGGGCACGGCAGGCGGGCGGACGATGGCGGCATCAAGCCGTCCAGACAAAACGCGCGGGATCAGATGCAGGCTCTTTTGTTCCAGGAGCTCGACGTCGGTGTCGGGCGACGCTTCGCGGAAGCGCGATAGGATGAGGGGCATCAGTCCGGCGGCCGCGCTGTCGATGGCGCCGATGCGAAGCGTTTGGGTGGTTTGCGCGGCGCCGTCACGGAATAGGGTTTCCAGACGGTCGATCCGGTCGATGATTTCGCGCGCTTCCCCGGCGAGCGTTTGGCCGGCTGGCGTGAGTGAGACGTGACGCGTGGTACGGTCGAGCAGGCGGCAGCCGAGGCTTTGTTCGAGCTGCTTGATGTGCCGGCCGAAGGAGGCGGGGAGCATGTCCAAGCGCTGGGCAGCCCTGCCGAAGTGCAGCGTTTCGGCGACGGCGATGAAGCAGCGGAGTTGGCGCACGTCCATGGTGGGCGCCCTTTTGTATCGTTAATTTATATAATCTGACGTGATTGTTGCGGCTGGGTCAACGCACCACCCTCATGCGGGATGACGAAGCAAACGGACGGACCGCGGCCCCATGAAACAGTTCAAAATCGCAGCAATTCCCGCCGATGGGATTGGGCCGGAAGTGATCGAGGCGGGTGTCGAGGTGCTGCGGGCGCTGGAGAAGCGGGGCGGCGGCGCGACGTTCGATGTCACGACGTTCGACTGGGGGTCGGACTACTACAAGGCCTATGGCGTGATGATGCCGGAGGATGGGCTTGAGCAGCTGAAGCCCTTCGATGCCATTTACTTCGGGGCGGTGGGGGCGCCGGACGTGCCGGACCACATCACCCTTTGGGGTCTGCGGCTGCCGATCTGTCAGGGCTTTGACCAGTACGCCAATGTGCGGCCGACGAAGATCATTCCGGGCGTGACCTCGCCGCTGCGCGATGTTGGGGTGGGCGTTCTCGACTGGGTGATCGTGCGCGAAAACTCTGAAGGTGAGTATGCGGGCCATGGCGGGCGGGCGCACAAGGGCTTGCCAGAAGAGGTGGGCACAGAGGTGTCGATCTTCACCCGCACGGGCGTGACGCGGATCATGCGCTATGCGTTCAAGCTGGCGCAGTCGCGGCCGCGCAAACAGCTGACGGTTGTGACGAAGTCCAACGCGCAGCGCTTTGGCATGGTCATGTGGGATGAGATCGCCGCGGAGGTGGCGGCCGAGTTCCCTGATGTGACGTGGGATAAGACGCTGGTCGATGCGATGACGGTGCGCATGGTGAAGAGCCCGCAGTCGATTGACACTGTGGTGGCGACGAACCTCCACGCTGACATTTTGTCTGATCTTGCGGGTGCTTTGGCGGGATCTTTGGGGGTGGCGCCGACGGCGAATATCGATCCGGAGCGGCGCTATCCGTCGATGTTTGAGCCGATCCATGGCTCCGCGTTTGACATCACGGGGAAGGGCATTGCGAACCCGGTGGCGACGTTTTGGACGGCGTGCCAGATGCTGGAGCATCTGGGCGAGGCGGACGCGTCGGTTCGCCTGATGCGTGCGGTAGAGAAGGTCTGCGCGGAGGGGGTTTTGACGCCCGATGTTGGCGGCACTGCGACGACGCGGGAGGTCACTGACGCGGTGTGCGAGGCGATCCGGGGTGATAACGTTTAGCGCCTTGTGAGGGGTGGCGGACGGCGGCGTCCTTCCGCTTCGGGCGGGGCGGCTGTAGCGTGAGCGGCATGGCTCAGACATTTACGACCCGGCCCGACATTCGCGGCACCTTCGGCGCGGTGACATCGACACACTGGCTTGGCAGCACGACGGGCTTTGGGATCCTTGAGCGCGGCGGGAACGCGTTTGATGCCGCCGTTGCGACAGCGTTCGTTTTGCAGATCGTAGAGCCGCACCTCAACGGGCCGGGGGGCGATGCGATTGTGCTGTTTCAGCGCGCGGGAAGCGATGCGCCTCGCGTAGTGTGCGGGCAAGGCGTGGCGCCGGCGACGGCGACGATTGAGCGGTTTCATGGTGAGGGCTTTAGCCATGTTCCGGGGACCGGGCATCTGCCTGCGGTTGTGCCGGGAGCGTTTGGCGCTTGGATGCACCTTCTTGCCGCGCACGGGACGATGCCGCTGCGGACGGTTCTGGAGCCTGCCATCGGCTATGCGCTGAATGGGTTTCCTGCGCCCTACCGCACTGCGGCGTCGATCGCCGCGGGGGCGAGCTTCATGGCGGCGGAGTGGCCGACGTCCGCGGCGGTGTGGCTGCCGGGCGGTGCGCCGCCGAAGCCGGGTGCGCTTCTGCAGACCGCCGCGATTGGGGAAGCGTTGGCGCGCATTCTTGATGAGGCGGAAGCGGTTGGCGGCGACCGTGAGGCGCAGATCGAAGCGGCACGGCGTGCGTTTTATGAGGGGTTTGTTGCCGAGGCGATTGATCGGTTTTTGCGCGTTCCCATTGCTGACGGGGCAGGTGGGCACAATGCCGGGCTCCTAACGGGCGCGGATATGGCGGCGTGGCGGGCGCATGAGGAGCCGACGATCTCGTCCGTGTTCCGCGGCGTTGAGGTTCATAAAGCTGGGCCTTGGACGCAGGGGCCGGCGTTCTTGCAAAGCCTCGCGATCCTGGATGGGTTCGACCTTGATGCAATGGCCGCTGATACCGACGCGTTCGTCCATCACGTAGCCGAAACGATGAAGCTGACGCTGGCGGATCGGGACGCTGCGCTGGGTGATCCGGACCATGTTGACGTGCCGCTGGATGCGCTGTTGTCGGAGAGTTATGCGGCGGAGCGGCGGGGGCAGATCAGCGATAGCGCTAGTCACGATTTTCGCGTGGGGAGCGCGGTTCCCGATGGGGCCGCGCGTCAGGCTGCGCTGATGCGCCTTGCCAATGCGCCGGCTGGTTCGGCTGCCATTGGGCTTGGCGAGCCGACCTTTGCGGATTTGCCAGAGGTGGAGGGGGACACCGTCCACTTCGACGTGATCGACCGCCACGGCAACATTGTGTCTGCGACGCCGAGCGGGGGGTGGCTGCAGAGTTCGCCCGCTGTGCCGGGCCTTGGGTTTAATGTGACGACGCGTGGTCAGATGTTCTGGCTGGATCCTGCGCTTCCGGCGGCGCTGGGGCCGGGCCGGCGGCCGCGCATTACGCTGACGCCGACGTTGGTGAAACGCGGCGAGGATGTTTTTGGCATCGGGACGCCGGGGGGCGACCAGCAGGAGCAGTGGATCCTCTCGACGCTTCTGCGGGTTCTGTTGGAGCGCAAATCGCTGCAGGCGGCGATTGATGCGCCGCAGTTTCATACCACGCAGTACATCGCATCGTTCTTTCCGCGCTCGTTCGAGGCTGGGGGACTTCGCGTTGAGGATCGCTTTTCGCAGGAGGTGCGGGATCGGCTGCGGGAGCGCGGGCACACGGTCGTCGATCAGGGGAGCTGGTCGTTGGGACGGGTCTGCGCCGCCGGCCGCATTGATGGGATGATCCGCGCCGGGGCGACGCCGCGCTTTATGGAAGCATATGCTGTGGGGCGCTGAGCTCTGCGCCTCAGATGGCGCTGGCGATCCGGGCTGCGATGGCCTCGATGTGGGGGACGTCGAGGGTTGAGAGTTCGCCCGGGGCGGCCAGGCAATTGACCGTGCCGACTACCACATCGTCTCGCACCACGGGCACGTTGATAACGCAGTCAAGGCCAAGGGCGAGGATTGTGGCGTGGTCGTTGAAGGCTGAGCGGATGGCGTTCGGGCCTGTGCCAAAGTAGGGCTTTCCGCGCTTCAGCACCTGTGTGGTCCAGGCGGTGTCTTTCTTTGGCTTGCGGCCGCCGGGCGGGTAGGCGTCCGGTTGACTGGAGTAGAGCCGCTCCACCTCCATGGCGTCCCTGTGGAGGCGCATGACGGTGAAGAGGCCGTGGCCGACAGTCGCCTGGGCCGCAGCATCGGCGGCGGCGCAGACGGCTTGGATGTCATTAGTGGCCGCCACCACCTTATCCAGCGCCTGTAGTGGGTCAGCGCCGCGGCGGGCGGCGCGAGTGGCGGTCAGAACGCCGGCCTCCAGCGAGAGCGCCATCAAGTCTTCGCCCACGATGATTGGGCCGTCATAGATGGGGGCCATCTCGCGGGTGAGCCGGGCAAGGGTTGCGGGCTTGTCGATGGAGGGTGGCAGGTGGGTGAGGACCAGTGCCTTAGCGCCGCTGGCTGCCGCGGCCTTTGCGGCGTCGAGGTGGCTACCGACGGTTCGGGCATACTCAGCGCTCGGCTCTGTCCCGGCTTCCGCGTGGCACATGTGGATGAGGACATCGCAGCCTTTGGCGAGGGTCACGATCTCATCGGTCACGCCGCCGGTGTCACCGGTGTAGACGATGACGCCGTCGGGGGTGTCGAAGCGAAAGGCGAGGCAGGTGAGCGCCGGCTCAAAGTGCGTTGCTTTGGCGACGCGCATGGTCCACGCCGCGCCGGTCAGGGTGTCGCCGGGGGCGATTTCCCTCAGCGTGGGTGCGGGCGGGTGCCGCTCGCCTTGACCGCCGCGCGCTGCGAAAACGTCGAGGCTGGCTTGGATCGTGGTGCGCGAGGTGATGTCGGGGCCGAACGCGCCGTCGGGAGCAAAAAGTCGCTGATGCACCGCGGCAAGCGGCGCTGGCCCCGCGACATAAAGCTCGCCGATTTTGCCTGAACCGACGTCCCAACGCTGGAGGAAGAGCCGCGGATAGTCTGCCATGTGGTCGTAGTGGAGGTGGCTCAGCATGACGTGCGTGACGTCGGTGGGTCGCAGGCCAGCTTCCAGAAGCCGGTGAGCGGCGCCGGGGCCGTGGTCGATGACGATCACATCCGTGCCGACCTGCAGCGCGTAGCCTGAGGATTGGCGGCGCAGGGAAGGGGCTGGCGTACCGGTGCCAAGCAATGTGAAGGACACCATGAGTGGGGCTCCTCGCTGCGGGTGAGCCGGGCTTGACCCGCTCACGCAAGTTTATTCTATAGAGATAACTGACATCGATCCACTACCGAACGAGCTGCCGTGGTCTTTTGGAGCTGGACATGAAGCAGAGCGCACTGACTGCGGCTCCGGGCGCACCGGCTTTGGACGCGCTGCGGCGCTCGTTGACGCAGACCGACGGTGAGCCCGCACGCCCCAAATGGCGGCTGCTGTTTGATGCGCTCTGCGAAGCGATTGCTTCTGGCCGATTTCAGCCGGGGGATCGCCTTCCGCCGGAAACGGCCATGGCGCCAGCGCTCGATCTGAGTGTCGGGACAGTGCGCAAGGCGCTGGACGAGCTGACAAGTGCAGGCCTTATTGTGCGACACCGCAAGGCGGGCAGCTTTGTCACCGACCGGAGCGCGAAGGCGAGCGAGGTGTTCGTCTACCGCTTCACCGATCCTGACAGCGGCCAGCTGGCGCTGCCTTTTGTGCGCACGCTGGCGGTCGAAGAGGATTTTTCGGCTGGGCCGTGGACTTACTTTTTGGAGACGGACCGTGCTGTGCGGGTCGACCGGCGGGTCTGGATCGACAACGAGCCGCCTGCATTGTCGTCGGTCTACTTCCAGCCCGCGCACGGTGCGGCGCTGCTTGAGCGTTCGGTGGCGGATGTGGGGCATATGTCGATGCACCGCATGCTGATTGAGCGGTTTGGGCTGCCGACCATGCGCATGGCGCACACCATCGCGTCCGGGCCGCTTCCCCTCACCGTTTGCGCGGAGCTGAGCCTACCGCCGCACACCGTTGGCACGATCTGGGATATTCGCGATCATACGCTCGCCGATGCCCCGCTCGTGTTCCAGCGCTATCATTTGCCCCCGGGACACCGGCCCATCGAGCTGCATGAGCGTGTTGGACCGATCCTTGCCAGTCAGGCCGGCGGGCGCCATCGAACGAGCCACAATCAAAGGGATGAGACACCATGAAACGTCTGATGTGCGCGGTCTTCGCGCTCGGGCTGATCACAGCGCCGGCCCATGCGGAGTGGGAGCCGAGCGGGCCGATCGCGTTCTGGATCGGCTTTGGCGCCGGGGGTGGCACTGACACCCAGGCTCGCGCTTTGGCCGAAGAGATCGAGGCGCGCCGCGGTTGGCGCATCATCCCGGAAAACAAAGCGGGCGGCGGGGGCCGGGTGATGGCCGCTCAGCTGAAGGACGCGCCGGGCGATGGGCTGACGGTTGGTCTTGCCATCAACACCACGTTCGACTTCCCCGTGAACGAGAACATTTCCATCGATGACTTCACCTACCTCACCCAGACGGCTGGCTCGCAAATGGCCGTGCTCGCCCGTGCCGACAGCGGGTGGGAGACGCTGGAAGACATGGTGGAGGCGGCCCAATCGGGCACCGACATCGTCTGGGCCAACTGGGGCAACCAGGTGGAGGCCGGGGCTGAGATGGTTGCGCGCCACTTCGGCATCGATGTGAACCACCTGCGTGGCCAGGGCGGCCGGTCCGCCGTCAACGCGCTTGTGGCGAACGATGCCAATGTGGGCTGGGGCGGCGGCGTCCAAGGTCCGCTGGTGGCTGCGGGTGAGCTCGTCATCCTTGCGTCTGCGGAACCTTCCCGCCTTGTCCAGGCGCCCGATACGCCGACGCTGATGGAGCGGGGCATCATGGATCAGGGCCTTGGCTTCCAGTTCGTGATGGTTGGCCCGGCTGACATGGATCCTGAGGCGGCTGCGGCCATCACTGAGGCGGTGCATGAGGTGCTGAACGATCCGGAAAGCCGGACCGCACAGTTCGTGACGCAGCAATATCCTCCGGGTCCGCTGTTCATGTCCGGCGATGAGCTGAAGACGCAGCTGGAAGCGAACCGTGAGGCGAATGTGACCATGATGGAAGCGCTCAACTGAGCGCTGACGTCGACCCCGCAAGCATGGGCGCGGCCGAGCCAGAGGCCGCCCCAATGGCGGTGCGAACCCGGTGGGACATCGGGTTCGGCCTCCTCACTATGGCTCTCTCGCTGCTGGCGCTTTTCGTGTGGTTTCCCAACGATATTGTGGGCGGCTTTATCGAGGTGAGTGCCATTGGCCGGACGGTTCCGGGTGACGCGTTTTTTCCGGTCATCCTCGCCGTCGGCATTTTTCTCCTCGGCGCTTTACAGGCTGTGCTTGCGACGAGTCGCGCGATGGCGGGTCGGCCGACGCCTGCCCGCACGCTGACCTTTTCCAACGTTCGTTTTGTTGCCGCACTGGTGGCGATCGTCCTCGGCGGTCTGACGCTGATGGTGTGGCTTGGGCCGCTGACGGTGGACGCTCTGAACACCGTGGAGGTGCTTGAGGGCAGCTACCGCAACTTCTCCGACACTGCGCCCTACAAGTATATCGGCTTCGTGGTCGGTGGGTTTTCCATGACCGTGGCGCTGATTGTTTTTACCGAGGGCCGGCTGCGGCGGGCGAGCGTGGTGGCGATTATCACCGTGCTCGCGGGAGCCATCCTAATCTTCGACATCTTGCTCAAAAATGTTCTTCTGCCGCCCAACTGACGCGGTCCGTTAAGCCAACCCCGCGAGAGGCGGTGCGCCATCGATTTGGTCCTTCAATACATCGCCCTTGGGGTGCAGGACGTCTTCACCACGAGCGACGGCGCGTTCGATATCGTGCCCATCGCGATGGTGTTTGCGGGGCTGATGACGGGCATTGCGGTGGGGGCCACGCCGGGGCTGAACGGCCCTTTCGCGATGGCGTTGTCGTTGCCGGTGCTGATCTGGGTGTTTGGCGTCAGCGACGATGCTCTGTTGCCGATCCTGGGGTTTTTGATCGGGATCATGAAGGGGGCGACGGTGGGCGGCGCTGTCCCGGCGATCTTGTTCAACACGCCCGGGACGCCTGACGCTTACCTCACCACGCTCGACGGCCATCCGATGGCGCTGAAGGGGGAGGGCAAGAAGGCGCTCAAGGTCGCGCACTTTAGCTCTGTGTGCGGCGATACGGTGAGCGATATCGCGCTTTTTATCACCGCACCTGTGCTCGCGATCATGATCGAGCGGGCTCTGGATTTGCCGGAGAAGGCCGCGCTGATCATTTTGTCGCTCGCCTTTATGGCGGCGGTTGCTGGGCGTGAGCCGCTGAAGGGGCTCACGGTGGGCCTCTTCGGGATGCTGGTGGCGTTGGTGGGCTCGACGTTGTCGGGCAACGGTCCGCGCATGACGATGGGTGTGGCGGAGCTGGGCGCTGGTTTGCCGCTGACGTCCGCCATTTTGGGGATTCTCATTATCGGCGAGGTGTTTGCCGGCATCGAAGAGGCGGCGCGGCGTCGGTTGACGGGCGGTGGCGTGATGAAGGCGCCGGAGGATCGTGACACCACGCTGACGTGGGCGGAGCGGCGTCGGCTTTTGCCGCGCATTTTCACGTCGGCCGGTATTGGCACCGCCATTGGTGCGTTGCCTGGCATCGGCACCACCCTTGCCGCGACGCTGGGTTATGACACGGCGAGGCGCCTGTCCAAGACGCCGGAGCGGTTTGGGACTGGCGAGCCTGAGGGCGTGGCGGCGACGGAAGCTGCCAACTCGGCCGTGTCGGGCGCGAATCTTATTCCTGTGATGAGCCTTGGCATCCCGGGTAACTTTGCTGCGGTGTTTATCATTCTTGCGGTGGAGTCGGTGGGGGACTTTACGCTTGGGCCGCAGGTGTTTCGGTTTACCGAAATTCGCGAGGTGCCAGGGTTTGGCATGATCATGAACAGCGATCTGGTGGTCGCGTTCGGTGTGTTTACGCTCATGGTCCTTGCCAACATTTTCAATTGGACGGTGGGCGGCGTCTTCCTGCGCTCGCTGGCGATCTTGGTGCGCATTCCGAAGAGCGTGATGCTGCCGATTGTGCTCCTCATCTGTATAACAGCGGTCTATGCGCAGGACGGCGGTATGATCGCGGTGTGGGTGATGCTGGGGTTTGGGCTGATCGGGTACGTGCTGCGTCAGCTGGAGATTTCAATCCTGCCGTTCGTGATCGGCTTTTTGCTTGCGCCGCAGCTGGAACAGCTGATCCGGGGCGGCTTTACGGCATCTGGCGGCGACCCGTTTTACCTCATCAAGTCGCCGATTGCCGTCACGTTCCTGGTGCTTGCGGTTCTGCTCCTCATCTTCGGCAATCCTTCGCGACGTAAATCCAAAGCTTAGCGTCTAGCTATTCAAGGCACCCTTGTCGCCCGAAGACCCCGT
>CAKZYH010000233.1 GCA_937884725.1 uncultured Paracoccaceae bacterium | reverse complement strand
GCCTCCGATCTCCTTGTGGCGCCGGGCTTTGTTGATGTGCACGGCGACGCTTTCGAACGGCAAGTCTCCCCGCGCCCGGGTCGCATCGTCGATGCCGAACTTGCCGTGCTCGACACCGACCGACAGTTGGCAGCGGCCGGCATCACCACCGCCTATCACGCGCTCACGCTATCGTGGGAGCCGGGCCTGCGGTCGGTGGAACAGGGCGAGCGTTTTCTCAGCGCATTGGACGGCGTGTCCGACCGCGTGGGTGTGGACCACCGCGTCCAACTGCGCTGGGAAACCTTTGCGTTTGAGGCCATTCCGCTCATCGAAACACATCTTGGTCACGCGCGCAGACCCACGCTCGCCCTCAACGATCACCTCTCCATGAACCTTCGCCCGCCGGGTTGCTCGCTGTTGGAACGTCCCACCGATGTGGCGGACGCCGACGCCTTCATCGACCCCACTCACCCCGTCGCGCGAGAGCGCTTCGCAAAGATGGCGACCCGTTCAGGGATCGGACAGGACGGGTTCGACAAAGTGTTGCGCAATGTCTGGGCGCGCCGCCCCGCCGTGCCCGACACGGTCAGAGGTTTGACCGCCAAAGCGCGCGAGGGCGGCGTGACGATCTTCAGCCACGACGACAACACCATCGACGCACGACGCCGCTCCGCTGAGTTCGGCGCAACTGTGGTCGAGTTTCCCATGACCCGCGCCGTGGCGGACGATGCCCATGCCGATGGTGTGCCCATCGTCCTCGGCTCACCCAACATTGTCTTTGGCGGCAGTCACACCGGCGCTGTGAACGCGGCCGACATGATCGCCGAAGGCCTCTGCGATGTCTTGGCGTCGGACTATCACTATCCTTCAATGCTGATGGCGGCCAAGCGGCTCACCGAGCGCGGCGATCCGCTCATCGACACATGGCACCGTTTGTCGCTGAACGCAGCGCGCGCATGTGGCCTGGAAGACCGTGGTATGGTTCGGCCGGGCGCGCGCGCCGATCTCATCCTCCTGCGCTGGGATGAGCCTGTCCCAAGCGTCGTCGCGACCATCGCAGCGGGGCGGATCGTCCACCTGACCGAAGCCTGGCGGCTCAGGAGCGACGCGCACGCAACCAGCGCTCGCGCTTAAGAACTCGCGCGAGGTGGAGCGCAATCGGCCTGTTTGCGACACTACCATGTCTAAACCCGGCGACATGCTCTCTCGACTGAAGACTAACCGACACAATTCAATGCATATTGTCCTATTCGCTCGAACACTCATGCCCGAGCTAGAAATTTCTATGTTCTTACATGCACTTAACGCCACCTTACCAATTCATTAAAGCATCATGTGACTGACACACAGACGAAGCGACAGTGTGATCTTTCGACGGGAACGCCAAACCGCACGACCACTGGGTCTGCCTGCGACATCCGCCCCGGAGAGAACATCCATGAAGCATGTCAGCACACTAACTGTCGCGATCACTGCCATGATCGTGCCAGTGTCCACCGCAGTTTTCGCGGACGATAAAGTTGAGCTTGTTGTCCAATACACGCAGCCGCAAATCTTCGACGGCGTGTTCGAGAAACTGAAGGCCGACTTCGAAGCCGAGCACCCCAACGTCACCATCAACTATCGCGGTGTGCTGCCGGACTATGGTGCTGGCATCCAGGCACTCCTGCGCGAGTCGCTGATCGGTGACATGCCGGACGTGTCTTATGTCGGCATCTCCCACATCCCAACGGTCGCAAACCGTGATCTTCACGTGGACCTCAACACGCTTGCAGCGCAAGACGAGACCCCGCTTGAGGACGGCGGCTGGAGCGACTCAATCCAGAGCATCGGCCGCATCGGCGACGAACTGGTGGGCCTGCCGCACGCGATCTCCATGTCGGTGGTGTACTACAACGCCGACCTGGTGCGCGAAGTGGGTGGTGACCCAGACAACATGCCCACCGACTGGGAAGGTTTCCTGGAGCTATCGGGCAAAATCGCTGACCTTGGCCCCGACTATGCTGGCCTTTACACTCCCTACTCTTCGACCTGGTATGGCGCGTGGGGGTTCCAGGCGGTGCACTTCAGCCATGGCGGCGAGATGATGCAGCCGGGCGCCACCGCAGTGGACTTCGTGAACGACCCGGTGTGGCCCACCTCCATTAAAATTTACGACCGGATGGCCGAAGAGGCGGGGATGATCCCGCTGGGCGACCAGGCGCAGCGCCAGCAGTTCATCGCCGGCCGCATGGGCTTCGTGATGGATTCCATCTCGCGCCTGTTTAACTTCGAGCAAGCCATCGGTGACCGCTTCGAACTGCGCACCATGCCCTACCCGATGGCCGTCGAGAACGGGCGCCTCCCCACAGGCGGCAACGCAGCCGTCATCACCACCGCGGCCGAGCGTGATCCGGCTGTGCTTCAGGCCGCTTGGGACTGGGTAAAGTTCACCACCGGGCCCTACGGCACCACGCAGGTGATCGAGCTCGTGGGCTACACGCCGGTGAACATGCTGGCCCTTGAGGACCCCGGCTTGTTGAAGGGGTACTTCGATGATCGCCCCAACCACAAAACCGCTGTGGACCAGCTTCCGCGGGTGCGCGAGTGGTACCAGTTCCCCGGCGAAAACACGCTGAAGATTGATGCGATCATCGGCGATACGCTGGAGGCTGTGGTGGACGACTCCATGACGCCTGAAGAGGCGCTGGAGTATCTGACGGAAGAAGTGAACGCGCTTCTGCCGCAGTAGCCATGGGCTGGTGGCGTCGCACAGGCGGCGCCGCCTCTCCGTCGCACTTGCGAAAAATAACCGATGACGACGCTCACGCTTAGCGCCATCGAAAAGTCCTTCGGGACGCGCCGCGTTCTCAACCCCGTGGACCTTGCCTGTGCGGACGGTGAGTTTCTGGTCATCGTCGGCCCGTCGGGCTGCGGGAAGTCCACGCTCCTGCGCATCATCGCGGGTTTGACGCAGCAGGACAGCGGCTCCGTGCGCATCGATGGCGCGCCCGTCGACGACCTCGCCCCCAAGGAGCGGGATATCGCGATGGTCTTCCAGTCCTATGCCCTCTATCCGCATATGACGGTGTCGCAGAACCTTGCGCTGCCGCTTGTCATGCGGGACCTCAATTGGGTTGAGCGGCTTCCTTTTGCCGCAAAGCTGAGCGGGCGTGTGCGGGCGAAGCGTCGTGCCGCGCTGGAGGTGGTGCGAGGCGCGGCCGAGACCGTGGCGCTCAGCGAGTACCTTGACGCCAAGCCCAAGGAACTTTCCGGCGGACAGCGCCAGCGTGTTGCCCTTGCGCGGGCGCTGGTGCGGCGGCCGCGGCTCTTCCTGCTAGATGAGCCGCTGTCAAACCTTGACGCGGCGTTGCGCTCGCTCACCCGGACCGAGATTGTCGATCTGCAACGCCGACTTGGCGTCACAACCGTTTACGTCACGCACGACCAGGTGGAGGCCATGACGATGGCCGACCGCATCGCGGTCATGATGGATGGCGACATTGTCCAGCTCGGCACCCCTCGCGAGCTGCACGACGAACCGGCGGATCGCCGTGTGGCGCGTTTCATCGGCACACCTGCGATCAACCTTTTGCCCGCAACGCTGAGCACGGCCGGCACGGTGCGGATCCCGGGCCTTGCCGCCCCCGTCGCTGAGGTCTTGCCGGGCACAGGCGAAACAGCGTCAGAGCGCACTGTCGAGGTCGGCGTGCGGGCCGAGCATGTGCGCCTTGCCGACCCCGCAACAGCAGGCGCGCTGCGCGGCAAAATCCGGACGGTGGAGTACCTTGGCAGCGACGCGTTGATCCACTTGAGCGTCGAGCACTTGGGCGCGGCGCACGCCATCGTTGCCCGCGTGAGCGCCGATGACCTTGCCCATCGTGCCGGCGATCATGTGGGCTTTCTGGCGCCAGAACGGGTCCATGTGTTCGCCGCCGATGGCCGCCGGCTGCCGGTCCGACCGCGGCCAGCGCACGCCGACCCAGAGCCCCAGGCGGCTGCGCTTTGACCCTCGCCTTCGCACCGACACTCGTCCGGCGTCGAACGCTCGCCAGGGTTGGCGCGTCGCTTATTGGCTGGGCGATGACGCTGCCCTTTGTGGCGGGCATGGTGCTATTTTTGGTTTTGCCCTGCATCGCCGTGCTGGGGATGGCCTTCACCGACTGGAGCCTCGGCGCGCGCGAGTTTGGTTTCGTTGGATTTCAGAACTTCGAGGTCCTGTTTGGCGATCGCACCTTTCGCCAGTCGTTGGGCAACACGTTAATCTTTGCCGCCATTGTGACGCCGGTTTCGGTGGCGATCGGCTTGTGGCTTGCGGTCCTGGTGGAAGCGTCTGTGCGCGGGCGCGCCTTCTTCCGCTCTGCGCTCTTTCTGCCCGTGGTCTCCACCACCGTCGCCATGGCCATTGTGTGGGAATTCTTGCTCCACCCCACACTCGGACCCGTGAATACACTATTCGCAGCGCTCGGCCTGCCACGCCAAGGTTTTCTGGCGGACGCCGACACAGTTCTTGTCACGCTCGCGATGATCGGGATTTGGGAGAATGCCGGCTACGTGATGGTGCTGACGCTCGCGGGTCTGAAATCCATCCCGTCCGACCTTTACGATGCGGGCGCCATTGATGGCGTAGACGAGGGATGGTCGCGGTTCTGGGCCATCACCTTCCCGATGCTTGGACCGACAATGGTCTTTGTTGTGATCGTCTCGCTGCTGCGCTCGCTGCGCACCTTCGACACGGTGGCGGCGTTGACCCAAGGCGGCCCTCGGGGATCGTCCGAAGTGTTGCTTTGGACGATCTATGAGGAGGGCTTTATGTTCTTCCGTGTGGGTTATGCGGCGGCTTTAACCGTCGTGTTCGTCGTCCTGCTCCTCGTGATTACTTTCGTGAAGTTCCGCGTTCTCGACCGCGCGGTGCACTACGGATGATGGGCCACACGGTTCGCCTCGCCGTGCTCGCAGTATTCGTTGCGTTGTCGCTCGGCCCCTTCATCTACATGCTCGCGTTCTCCGTGAAGTCGGCCAGTGAGATCTTTTCCGGAAGTCTCGGTCTGCTGCCTCAATCCACGGAAGGTTTGTTGAATTATCCGCGAGCTCTCGCGGCTGAACCGCTACTGCGTTACTTGCTGAATGGCGCGATTGTGTGCGCGGGCATCCTTATCTTCCAGCTGCTGTTTGCCATCCCGTGCGCTTACGCGGTGGCAAAGCTACGCTTTGCCGGGCGTTCGGTCGTGTTTGGCCTGGTGCTGTTTGGGCTTCTCATCCCGATCCAGGCCACTGCGCTTCCGATCTATCTCGGCCTCGCGGGTGTCGGGCTTCTCGACACCTACACATCGCTGATCGTCCCTTTTGTCGCCTCCGCGTTCGGGGTGTTCCTGTTTCGCCAATTCATCAAAACAATCCCGGACGAGCTTTTGGATTCGGCGCGCCTAGACGGCTGCAACGAGTTTTCCGTGGTGTTGCGGGTTGTGGCACCGCTGACGCTGCCCACTGCAACAGCCTTTGGGATTTTCTCAGTGGTGTCGCACTGGAACGACCTCTTCTGGCCGCTCATCGTCCTTCGCTCGCCGGAGCTCAACACGCCGCCGCTCGGCATCCTCGCGTTCCGTTCCGCCGAGGCGGGGGACCGCTATGGCGAGCTGATGGCCGGCACCGTCATCATCACCGCGCCGCTTGTGGTGGCCTTTCTGGTTGCGCAGCGCCGTTTCGTCGAAGGCCTCAGCCTCGGCGCGCTCAAGGGATAAGCCAATGAAAATCATCCAACTGACCGACACACACATTGTTCCAGACGGTGGTCAGCTGTTCGAAAGCGATCCGGCCGCCCGTCTGCGCGCGGCGATCAAGGACATCAACGCCAAACACGCCGACGCCGACCTTTGTGTTCTGTCGGGCGATCTTACGCACAACGGCGATCGGGAAGCCTACGCAACATTGCGGGACATCCTCGAAGACCTTCAGCCGCCCCGCCAGCTTGTGGTGGGCAATCACGACGATCGGACCCGCCTGTGCGACGCGTTCCCCGAGGTCGAACGGACTAAAGACGGTTTTCTGCAGTCGTTCCGGGATATGAACGATCACCGCCTCATCTTCCTGGATACGATTGAGCCCGGCGTGCACACGGGTGCGTTCTGCGAGAAGCGAGCGAGCTGGCTGAGCCACGCCCTTTCAGACGCTGGCGAGCGGGGCGTTCTCATCTTCATGCACCACCCGCCGACGACGATCCGCATGCCCAAGCTTGACGCGTACCGCATCTTGGACGCCGGGCCGCTGCAAGCCACGCTAGCAGCACACAAGGCCAACGTGCGCCACATTTTCTTTGGCCATATTCATCGCCCGCTTGCGGGATCCTGGCACGGCATTCCCATATCCGCGACGAAGGGGACCAACCACCAAAGCGGTCTCGATTTCTCGGCAGGGTCCACAAATACTGTGACGCTGGAGCCCGCATCCTACGCGGTTATTTTCGTCGACAGCGGCTCCGTCATCGTCCACTTCGACGATTTTTCCGACACAAGTCCCCGCTTCGTCTACGATCCTAGTGCCGCTCCAGACAAACAAATCCAGCGTCTCTAACCTTGCACCTCTCACCGAACTGCAAGAAGTGCTGTGGTTGAGGTCCGACCAAACACAGACCAGTGACGCGCCCCAAAGCTCTGGACGACCTCACACATCCACGGTCCGACATCACCTATAGAATTGGGCAAAGCGGCCGAGGAGCGCATCGTGCGTGCGCGGCTCGGCGGCGCGCAGCAGCACCATCATTCCGCGCGGGATGCTCTCGCCCCTCAACTTAGGACAATATCCATATGACAAAATAAAGAAGTTTTCATCTCAGAATCGTATTCGTGTGAAGCTTTAAAAAATTCATAAAGACGTGGCTCGTCTGTCATCAGCAATCGGTACGCAGCTCGCCAGTTGATTGGAGGAGCCACCCGATGCCCGCCCGACGCCCCACATTTTTTGCACTCGCCACAGGCGCCGCTTTAGCGCTTTCGTTCGCGCAAGCACCCGCAACTGCCCAAGATCGCATCCAGCTTGAGCTATGGCATGCCATGGAAGGCGGCCTTGGCGAAGCGTTGCGCGAAATCGTTGACCAGTTCAATGAAAGCCAGGACCAGTACCAGCTCAACGAGACCTACAAAGGCCGTTACCGTGTCGTCCTGAACAACACCATCGCCGCCTACCGCGCCGGCGAGCAACCGCACATCTTCCAGAACAACGAAACCGGCGTGATCACGCTGCTCTTGTCGGACGCGATCGTCCCGGTGGAAGAGATTCTGGAAGCAAACGACGTCGAAGTGGACCTTTCGGCCTATCTGCCGCCGGTCGTCGACACCTACGTGGCGGACGGCAAACTCCTTGGTATGCCGTTCAATTCGTCCACGCCGATCATGTATTACAACGCTGATCTACTCAACGAAGCGGGCTTCGAAGACGCGCCCGTGACCTGGCAAGAGATGGAAGTCATGATCCGCGCCGCCCAGGACGCCGGCATGACCGGTGTCAACGGCGAGCGCGTCTGCGGCTACGCCTACACCGGCGGCATGTGGGACAACGTGGAGAACTGGTCCTCCATTCACGACCAGCCTTACGCGTCCCTCGCCAACGGCCGCGACGGTCTGGGCACAGAGCTTGTCTACAACACCACCAAGCTGGTCGATCACCACAAACGCTTGACCCGCTGGCTCGAAGAGGGGCTCGCCGAGTTTGGCGCCATGAGCCCCGTCGACTTCTCCTCCGGTGCCTTCACCAACTGGAGCTCGGGGAACTGTCTCTTCTGGTCCGCATCCACCGCGTCTCACCCCCGCGTGCAGCGCGGCGCGACCTTCAACTGGGGCGCCACGTTCTTCCCCCACGACAGCGACATTATTGACGAGCCGCGCAACTCCACCATCGGTGGCGCCGCGCTCTACGTCATGAAAGGCTTCTCAGAAGAAGAGCACGCCGGCATTGCTGAATTCTTCCGCTTGCTGACGTCCGAAGATGTCCAGAAACGCTGGCATACGCAGACCGGCTATGTGCCGATCACGAAAGCGGCTTACGACGACCTGAAAGCCGCCGGCTACTACGACGAAAACCCCACGTATGAGATCGCAGTTCTGCAGCTTCTGCGTGGTCAGCCTGGCCCCAACAACCGCGTGCCGCGCATCGGTAACTTTGAAAACGTGCGCATGGCGTTGGAGGCCGAGCTTCAGAAGGTCTACGCCGGCGAGCAAGATATCGACACAGCGCTCGCAGAAGGCGTGCGCCGGGGCAACGAAATTCTGCGTCGCTTCGAGCGGCAGAACGCCCGCTAAAGGACACGGGCGCCCGGGTTGTCCCGGGCGCCCATCGCAAACATGCGCCGCGTCACCTACGACCACAAGCTGCTGCCCTACTTGCTGCTCGCGCCGCAGCTCTTGATCCTGCTGTGGTTCTTCTTCTGGCCGGCGGGCCAAGCGGTCTACCAAGCCTTCACGATCACAGATGCATTCGGCGGCAACACGCAGTTTGTCTGGTTCGAGAACTTCACGCGCGAGTTCGCCAGCCCCGAATACCGTCAGGCCGTCCTCGTCACGATCATCTTCACCATCGCAACAACCATTGTGGCGCTCGCCTTTGGCCTCTTGTTTGCGCTTGCAGTGGACCGCGTGATCCGCCCAGCCGGGGTGTACCGGGTGTTGTTCATCTGGCCCTACGCGGTGGCTCCGGCGGTGGCAGGTGTGGTGTGGGTGTTCGCTCTCGACCCGAACGCTGGCGTCGCCGCCTTCGCGCTCAGACAAGTATTGGGCATAGACTGGGACCCAGACCTTGACCGAGTGGACGCCATGGTCCTCGTTGTCCTCGCATCGGCCTGGAAACAGATCTCCTACAACTTCGTCTTCTTCCTCGCGGGCCTGCAGGCGATCCCCAAGAGCCTTATCGAGGCGGCGGCCATGGACGGGGCTGGCCCGCTGCGGCGCATCCGCGATGTCGTTCTACCGCTGCTCACACCCATCACCTTCTTCCTGGTGATTGTGAACGTCGTCTACGCATTCTTCGAAACCTTTGGCGTCATCGCCGTCACAACGTCCGGCGGCCCCGGCGATTGGACGTCAATACTGGTCTACAAAGTCTACAAGGATGGTTTCGTTGGGCTCGACCATGGCGCGTCGGCAGCCCAGTCGATCATCCTCATGGGCGTCGTGATCGCGCTCACCGTGCTGCAGTTCCGTTACATCGAACGCAAGGTGCACTACACATGACCGGGGGCTTGGTGGAGCGCACCCGCGTCCTAGATGGCATCACCCACGGTCTCGTGATCGCGTCCATCGCGCTGATCGTGTTCCCGGTCTACCTAGCGTTCGTTGCCGCGACCCACGACGTGGAGACGGTGAACCGCCTGCCCATGCCGCTGATCCCGGGCGGTGAATTGACGGACAACGTTGCGCTCGCGTGGCAGTCCGGCGAGCTTGGCCTGCAGCTCTTCAACACCATGGTGCAGGCGGGCGGGATCGCGATCGGCAAGATCGCGATCTCACTCCTGTCCGCCTTCGCGATCGTCTTCTTCCGCTTTCCGTTCCGCATGCTCGCCTTCTGGCTCATCTTCGTCAGCTTGATGCTGCCGATCGAAGTGCGGATCGTGTCCACCTACGAGGTGGCGGCCAACGCGCTCGCCCCGCTGGTGTGGCTGGCGGATCTTGTTGGCCTTGGCAGGATCATTGTCCTCGACGTCAAGGTGTCACTCCTCAACTCTTACTGGGGCCTCATCTTGCCGATCGTCGCATCTGCGACAGCAACGTTTTTGTTCCGCCAATTCTTTCTGACCATTCCAGACGAACTGGTGGAGGCGGCCAAGATGGACGGCGCCGGGCCCATGAGGTTCTTCTTCGACGTCGTGCTCCCACTGTCACGCACCAACATCGCAGCGCTGGGCGTGATCATGTTCATCGTCGGGTGGAACCAGTTCCTTTGGCCGCTGCTGATTACCACCAGTGATGAATACCGCACGGCCATCATCGGGCTGGCTCAACTGATGCCAGGTCCCGATAGCCTGCCGGAATGGAACATCGCGATGGCGGCCGCTCTCATCGTGATGGCGCCGCCCATCATTGTCGTAGCCGTCCTTCAGCGCCTGTTCGTGAAGGGCCTTGTGGCGCAGGAAAAGTAGGAGCCGATCATGGTCGACATTGCGATCCAGGGCGTGCGCAAGTCCTACGGGCGGCAAGAGGTGGTGCACGGGGTTGATCTTGCTGTGCGCGACGGCGAGTTCCTTGTCATCCTCGGCCCGTCAGGGTGTGGCAAGTCCACGCTTCTTCGCATGGTGGCAGGGCTGGAGCGCATCACAGCCGGCGAGATCCGCATCGACGGTCAGCGCGTCAACGAATTGGAGCCGCGCGCCCGCGGCTGCGCCATGGTGTTCCAGAACTATGCGCTCTATCCGCACATGAGTGTGGAAGCCAATATTGGCTATGCGCTTAAGATCGCTGGTGTAAAGCGGGCCGAGCGACGGGAAAGGGTCCGGCAGACCGCGGCAGTCCTGGGGCTAGAAGAATACCTGGGCCGCCGGCCGAGCGAACTGTCCGGTGGGCAACGCCAGCGCGTCGCCATGGGCCGGGCGATTGTACGCGAACCCAAAGTGTTTTTGTTCGACGAGCCGCTGTCCAATCTCGACGCGAAGCTGCGGGTCGCGATGCGCTTGGAAATCCGCCGGCTGCACGAGCGTCTGGGGGCCACCAGCATCTTCGTCACGCACGACCAGGTGGAAGCGATGACGCTCGCCGACCGCCTCGTGGTCATGAATGCCGGCCTCATCGAGCAGGTGGGTACCCCGCGCGATGTCTATGCTGAGCCCACGAGCCGCTTCGTGGCACAGTTTATCGGCTCGCCCCCCATCAGCATTGTGGCCGGCACCGTCGAGGCGCCTGGCCGCGTTCGGATCGGCGACGGCGTGCTGCCCTTTCGCCACGACGCCTTCCACGCCGCGCCCGGCACGGGCGTGGATGTGGGCATGCGCGCTGAAGCGGTGCGTCTGTCGCCGGCCGAAGGTTCCCAAGGCATCGGCGCCACTGTCACACTGACGGAGGAGTTGGGGTCAGCGCGCCTGGTGCACCTAGACATCGCGGGCATGAGCGTGGTGGCAACCACCCCCAACAGCACCGCCCTCGCCTCCGGAACCCCCGTCCGCCTGGAGGCGGACATGGACGATGTTCAGCTCTTCGACGCCGCCACCGGTGCACGGCTTGGCCCACAAGAAGGGGGAGCGGCGGCCTCCGTCACCGCAGAACAGGCCGCCTGAGAGGTTCCATGCGCATAGCCACTTACAACATCCAATACACCCTGGGCCTCGACGGGCGATTTGACCTCCCGCGGATTGCTGAGACGCTTGAGAGCAGCGACATCATCGGGCTTCAGGAGGTGGACCGCCACTGGCGCCGAACCGGCATGCAGGATCAGGCCGAAGCGCTTGCCGCGCACTTCCCGGGCTTCCACTGGCTGTTTGCGGGTGGGTACGACGTCGCCGCCTATCATCCCGATCCCGCACGCGCGAGCGCAGCTGAGCGCGGCCGCCGCCGACAGCACGGCAACATGGTCCTGTCGCGCTGGCCAATCCTGTCGACGCGAACCTTGCGCCTACCGCGCGGGCTGCCGAACGACTGGACTCAAGACCGCGTTCTGATCGAAGCGGTGATCGCCGTCCCCGGGCGCCCGTTGCGGGTCTACGTCACACATCTGTGCCACATTGGGGCGGAGACACGCCTGCCCCAAGTTGCGGCGATCAACCAGTTGCTCCCAACCCTCGCCCGCGAAGGGGCCTCCTGGCGCGGCAACCATCACAAGGGCGACTTCTGGACCGACGGAGACGCGGAGCCACCGACCCCTGACGATACGGTGCTGCTCGGTGATCTCAACTTCACCCCAGACAGCGATGAGTATGCTTTGCTGGACGGCGGACCGACGGGGCTTCAAGACGCGTGGCGTGTGCTTGGTCGCGATCCCGCAGCAGCGACTTTCAGCGGCGATGGCCCCGCTTACCAGACTAAGCGCATCGACTACATCTGGGTGTCAGGCGGACTTGCGGGGCACCTAGAACGGGTCTGGGTAGACAACGACGCGAAAGGCTCCGACCACTTCCCAGTGTTCGCAACGCTTGCAATGTGATGGCTGTCCGGCATCAGCGCCTGCGCGATGTCCTGTGAGAGTCTCTCGGCTTGCACCAGATTGCTGACATCGCCCGCAGGCTCGTGGACGACGTGGAGAACCTCTCCAAGCTTGTCTCTACCCTAGCGTACGCAAGTGCTTGAGGACAGCGCGGGCCAGCTTTCCGTTTGTAGCAATCTGCTAGAGGTTGGCTCGCGGGGCCATACCACCGACGACCGCATGAAGAGCCACGTCGAACTCATCGCGATCGCTGGCGACGTCTGGCAGTCCCGCAAGCGGCGCAAATGTGAGCAGACGGCCGCTTGAGGTGCGGGGCGTCCCAACTGTCCGTCGTCAGGGTTTTTCGGACATCTTGGGCGATATCGTAACGAAGGCTCTGGTTCTGGCTCTATTTGAGTTTAGGCGGCCGCGGTTTGGTGCTGCAAGCGCCTCATCCGGATTGTCCGGTTCTTGGTGTCCTCCCTCATTCTGAGGGTCTTCGCGCCGCGTCCGTGGTAGACGTGAGCCGGGGTCAGGTTGCTCAGGCTCTCGTGGTAGCGGTGGTTGTTGTCGTGCTTGACGAAGGCGCCGACCTGCCGCTCCAGGTCGCCGGGCAGGAAGTAGTTTTCCGAAAGCACGCGGTTCTTCATCGTCTGATGCCAGCGCTCGATCTTGCCTTGAGTCTGCGGGTGATGCGGTGCGCCACGGATATGGCCCACACCCTTACCCTCAAGATATTCGGCCAGATCGGGCGCGACGTATGACGAGCCGTTATCGCTGAGCAGCCTAGGCTTCGCTGATCCCGGCGACTGGCCCCACAAGAACACGTCAGCCAACCCTTTGACAGCCTGCTTCTTCCACTGGCCCACCTCGTTGCGTGGACCTGATACTTCGCGGCGATCTCCTGAAGCGTCTTGTCGCCCCGCAACGCCTCAAGCGCGACCTTCGCCCTGAAAAGGCCCGTGAAATGCCGGCGCTGTGCCATAGCTGCGCACCCCTTCGTCATCGTTGGGATACACCTTAGCGACCGGTCGGAATTTCCGGGCCACTTGACTGAGCCTCCATTGCGTTGCGGGTTCCCGCAAAGATGATGCGGCCTTGGCAGTCGGAAGACACCGAAGGATCAGCTAGTCAGGACACGCAGGTTCCTGATCGGCGACACGGCGAAACTCGGGACCGGTCCGCACGCCCCTTCAGCGGAAGATCGAGCGGATATCGGAGCCGGTCATTGGCAGACGTACCAGAGGTTAAGTTG
This sequence comes from uncultured Paracoccaceae bacterium, assembly GCA_937884725.1. GTDB lineage: Bacteria > Pseudomonadota > Alphaproteobacteria > Rhizobiales > Amorphaceae > Acuticoccus. The sequence continues at coordinate 7,745 of CAKZYH010000233.1, read as the reverse complement.
AACCAGGATGTCGCGTATACTGACCCGAAGATGCTTGGGGAGGGGTATTCTGCGTCGATGCCCACCGCGAAGGAGGCCCTGGAGTGCTACCTGTCGATTGCGCAAGCCATCGCCGGGCAGACCGACTACGACCTCGTGCTGGAGAATTTTGCCAATCGGCTACGTGCGCTGATCGCCCATGACCATCTCGACATCGTCTTGCTCCATCCAACGGGCACGCAAATATGCTACGAGGCGGGCTTGCAGACCGCATGGAGCCATACGCAGAACCCGATAAAGCCGACCGCCGAAAGCCCGATTCGCGACGTGCTGCGCGGCGACACCCCCTTTATCCTGACTGGGGACGCCTGGACTGACCCGCGTTTCCATTTCGAAGGGTCGGACAACAAGCCGCTTTTTGATGCCGATCTGCACAGCCGCATCGTTGTGCCTCTGCGCGTGCAGGGGGAGCTGATCGGGTCGCTGGCAATCTCAAGTCACAAGACAAATCTCTACAACGAGGCGCTCGTAGGGCTGGCTCAGGGCGCAGCCGACCTGGTGTCGGCGTATCTTTTCGCGCTCGCAAGGGGCAAGGAAGCCAAGGACTCCGCGGTGGCAGAACTGGAAGCGACCGGGCGCGAGGCCGCGCTGCGCCTCGGCGCCCTGCGGCTGACAGAGGGCATGGAGCGGGAACGGCAGCGTCTCGGCATGGACTTGCATGATCAGACCCTGGCCGATCTCGCGCGCATACGCAGGCGGATGTCACGGATCGACGGCGGCTCAGCCGCGGCGCAGAAAGAGATCGATCTCTTGCAGGACGAACTGGATCACTGCCTCGATGAGGTGCGCGGCATTGTTGAGAACATGAAACCGGGCGTCCTGCAGATGTTCGGCTTTTCGGAGGCGGTCGAGGCGCATCTGCAACGATGCCAGAAGCACATGCGCCGAAAGATCGCGATGACCGTCCGCGATCTGTCGGGCGGCCGGATGGACACCCTTCAGGACACGGTGAGGACCTCTATGTTCCGCATCGTGCAGGAGGCGGTGAATAACGCGTTGAAGCATGCGGAGTGTGAATCGATCGACGTGCTCATCAGGCAAAGCGGAGAGAACATGGTCGTGACCATCGACGACACCGGCATCGGCATCTCCGACTCCGACCTGCGTTCGATCAGCGGGATCAGCAACATCAAAACCCGGGCCGACCTGATATCCGCCACGGTGCGGTTCGAGCGGTTGCCCGGCCCGCAAGGCACCCGCGTGGAAATCCGCGCACCGCTTTCGGCAGGCGCGGCGGTGGAGGGGTGACGGGAAACCTTAGGTCACGGACCCATAAATGGCGCGCTCTGCGTTGATCAAAAATCGCCCTGCGCGCCCCGAAATCTGAGGAAGGACATGCCAATGCATATTCGACGAGGGTTTCGTCCGTGCAGGGCGATTTTTGCTCAATCCATTGGAATGGGTTTCCCCATTCCAATGTCGAGGGTGCGGTACAGTCGCAAGCGGCTGTACCGTGGACGAGGTGGCGCTGCACGCTGGCCGCGTTGCAAAACGTTGAAAACCGTCCGGGTTTCCTGCCGTTCCGCGCCTTGCCAGCGCACAGCGCCACCTCGCGCAGAGCGCGCCACTTATGGGTCCGTGACCTAGACAGCGGGAAAGCCAATGCGCCTTTTGATCGCCGAAGACGACAAACTGCACCGCGCGTTCCTGGAAAAGGTCGCGCGCAACACCCTGTCCGAGCTGGACACGCTGACGCTGGCCGAGGATGGCGCCGAAGCCATCCGGCAATTCGAGTCGGCCGACTATGATTCCATCGTCCTCGACCTCCAGATGCCGCGCATGACCGGGGTGGAGGCGGCCAAGGCGATCTGGGCCCGCAAGCCCGGAACGCGCATCCTGTTCTGGTCGAACTACACCGAGGAAGCCTACATTCGGGGCATCGCCAAGATCGTTCCGAGCTCGGCCGTCTACGGCTATGTCCTGAAATCCGCCCCGGCCGAGCAATTGCGGCTGGCGTTGCAGGGGGTCTTCGTCGCCGAGCAATGCGTGATCGACCGCGAGGTGCGCGGCGTGCAGCAGCGCGCGGGGGACAGGCTTCTGGGCCTGAGCGAGCTGGAATACGAGGCGCTGGTCGATCTCTGCCTTGGGCTGACGGACAAGGCGATGGCGGCGCGTCGCAATGTGTCCCTGCGGGGGGCCCAAAGCCGCTTGCAACACCTCTACCAGAAGCTGGGTTTGGACCGGGGGGATATCCCCATCGGCGCCTGGGGCCCGACCTACAACTCCCGGACGCGTGCGATCTCGCTCGCCCTGACCAAGGGCATCCTGAACGCGGACGCGCTACGCAAGGAAGAGGAAAACCTGCGCGTCTGGACAGGGCGCCAGCAGAGCTCGCTTGACTGAGACGGATACTCTAGCCAGTCGACGCCCGCCGTCTGCGGGAACCCGCAAAACCGCTGTGCGTCTCCGCGCAATTCCTGCGCGTGCCGACGGATACAGCCGGCCCCTGTCGATCTAGCCTCGCCCGACAAAATACAGCCAGCGCGCTCCTGAGCAGCCGCTCGCCAAAAGGGGGAGGTCGCCGATGCCTTTCGTAACCATCCGCATCGTGAAGCAGGTGATCGAACACGATCCCGACGGGATCAAGGCCAAGGTCCAGACCGCCGTGACGAACGAGATCGCCCAGGCGGCCGGCATCCCGAAGGAAAACGTCTGGGTGACCTTTGAAGAGGTCGACGAAACCGACTGGTTCGCGGGCGGTGAGCGCGTGAAGGAGTTGAGGGCCGGATCGTGAGCATCGAAATCCGCCAGGAAGGGATGCATGACATCGTGGACGCCGGGGCGACACTAGAGAAAGTGGCGAGCGGATTTTTATTCACCGAAGGCCCGATCTGGCATCCCGTCGAGAAACACCTGACGTTCTCCGACATCCCCGGCAACGAGATGTTTCGCCTGACGTCGGATGGCGCGGTGCACTCTTTCCGCAAGCCGAGCGATATGGGCAACGGCAACACCTACGACCCGCAAGGCCGTATGCTGACCTGCCAACACGCCACCAGCTCGGTCACCCGCACCGAGGCGGACGGCACGGTCAATACGCTGGCGACCCACTTCGATGGCAGGGAGCTCAACAGCCCGAACGATATTGTGGTCCGCAAGGATGGGCTGATCTTTTTCACCGATCCGACCTACGGGCGGATGGAGTACTTCGGCGTCGAGCGGGAACTCGAGATGGGCGCGCAGGGCGTCTACTGCGTGACGCCCGACGGGGCGTCGATCACGCGCTTGGCCGATGACTTCGCGCAGCCGAATGGGCTTTGCTTTTCGCTCGACCACAGCACGCTTTACGTCAACGACACCGAGCGCAAGCATATCCGCACATTCGACATCGCCGAGGATGGCTTTGCCACGGGCGGGGACGTCTGGGTGGAGGTCACTGTTGGCGAGGGGGATGGCCACCCGGACGGGATGAAGATCGACAGCAATGGCAATGTCTACTGCACCGGGCCGGGCGGGGTTCATGTGATCTCGCCGCAGCGCGAGACGCTGGGGGTGATCCGCATGGCGGAGTTCACCGCGAATTTCGCCTGGGGCGGCGACGCGCTGACGGATCTTTACTTCACGTCTTCCACGTCGCTCTACCGCATCAAGGTCAAGACCCCGGGACTGGCGCTTTTCTAGCTCAGCATCGCCAAGGGATAGGCGGGGGCCCTAACGACATCCGGCAGCAGGTGTTGAGACCTTCGTCCTCTTAAGGTCAGGCACGTCAACTGTTGCCGGGTGGCACCGGAAAACCGCCGGCGCCCGAGACCGCCAAGATGAATCAGAAGACAGACCCGATCCTGCCCTGACGGCGGAGGCGGGACGCGACGCGCATCAAGGAGAGACGAATGGCACATGTCATGCCGGACCTGTTCAAGATCGACGTGAAAGGGAGCGCGATCACCCACGCCCGGACCGAGATGGTGGCGCGGGGCAAGGTGGTCAGCACCGACGAGCCGCCCGAGCGCGGTGGCACTGACCTTTTCGCAAGCCCGCTGGAAACGATGCTCTCGTCCTACCTGGGCTGCACCAACGTGATCGCGAACTACGTGGCAGGGCTTCTGAAGATCGAGCTGCGCGGCATGGATCTGAACCTCTGCGGTCACTTCGACACGCGCGGTGTGTTCGGCAAGGCAGAGATCGGCACCCCCTTTCCGGTGATCGAACTGACGGTGACCCTCGATACCGACGCCAGCGACGAGAAGATCGCGGAGTTGCAGAAGATCACCGGCGAGAAATGCCCCGTCTCGGTGCTGCTGCGCCGCGCAGGCTGCAAGATCGAGGAGAAATGGGTGCGAAAGTGAGGATCGGCCCGGGCGGTCCTGCGGATGTGCCTGCCATTGATGCGGGTTTCCGCAGATTCAGGGCGTGATCCCCCGTAGCTCGCCCTGCCCAGCTAAAGCTACCCATGCAGTAGGAGGTAATAGCCACCAATCGACGGCAGACGGGGATCTGTCAGTCAAAGGTCGCTCAACAATCACCAGGGGCGTTTGCCCACAGTCTTCATGACGAATGACAATAAAGCAGGGAGAAATACGAAAAATGAAACGCATCAGGACACTGTTGGCCAGCGCTTTGGTCGCTGCGGCGGCTCTGAGCATGCCGGCCCCTTTGCTGGCGGAAACTATAGACCTCAAGTATCACGCCTTCACCGGGGTCGGCCCATCCAATCTGGCGACACGCTGGTTCATGGACGAAGTCGAGAAACGCACCGAAGGCAAGGTCAAGTTCACCCGGATCTTCGGCGGCCCGCTCGGCAAGCTCTCCGGCCAGCCCGAGAACATCAAGGTCGGCGCGTTCGACATGGGCGAGTTCTCACCGGTCTACAACCCGGGCATATTCCCGCTTGCGAACGTGACCTCTTTGCCGTTCATGACCGAAAACCCCATGGCGCACGCCCAGGCGGGCCATGAGCTGTTCAAGACCCCCGAGGTCGAAGCCGAATTCACGGCCATGAACCACAAGTACCTGTATCCGGGGCAGTGGGGCTCCATTCAGCTGCTGTCCCATGATCCGATCCGCACCATCGGCGATCTGAAAGAGGCCAAGGTCCGTGCCCACGGCGGCGCGGCTGAAATCTTGAAGGAGCTGGGCATCACCGTCTACGGCATCCCGTGGGGCGAACTGCCGGCTGCCGCCGAACGCAAGGTCGTGACCGCTGCCATCATCGGTGCCCCGGCCGATGCCTATGCCTTCGGGTTTGGCGAAATCTTCAACTACTGGGACGATGTGGACTGGTTCTATTTTCCGATGCCCGTCTCGATGAACCTTGACACCTGGAACTCGCTTCCGGCGGACGTTCAGCAAGTGATGGAGGAGGTCGGTAACGAGACGGTGGCCCAGGCCCGCAACCTTCTGGAAGCGGAGGAGGTCGAGGCGGTCAAGGCCTTGAACGAGCTTACGGAAGTTGTGAAGTTCGACGATGCCGAATGGGAAAAGATGATGGGCGTGCGCAACGCCGCATGGCAGAGCTGGGTGGATGCGCGCGAAGCCGATGGCCTGGAGGGGCAGCTCGTGCTGGACAACTTCCTGTCCATCCTCAAGAAGCACGGCGGCTAAAGCCTCGATCCCGAAACTTGGCCTGAAGGCCAAAGACGCCGCCCGACCCAAACGACAAGGTCGCGGGCGGCGTCAAACCTTGACGACGCAGCAAAAGAAAACCTGCGGAGCTTCGATGGCTCGGCACATCCTGTAGAGCGTCGCGCCCGACCGACTTTGCGTCTCTGGGGAGGGACGAACCGATGGCAGGCCTGATCAGCAAGGGCATCTGGGTACAAAGCAGGCTGGAGGAAATCGCCTGCTACGTATCCGCCATGGCCGTTGCGACGATGATGTCCATTACCGCGCTCGAGGTCCTTACGAGGTCGCTTTTCAAGATCAGCGTGCCGGGGTCCTACGAATATGTCAGCCTGTTGTTCGTCTACCTGATCTATCTGGGGCTGGGATTCTCCCAACGTCGCGACGCCCATATCACGGTGGGCATTCTGTATGACGCCATGCCGCGCCGCGCGCAAAAGACGGTTCAGGCGATCTACCTTCTCATCGCGTTCCTGTTCTTCGCGGCGCTGAGCTGGACGAGCGCCGTCTCGGCCTGGAGCGCCTATGCCATGGGCGACACGGTGCTCGGCATCATCGAAGTCAAAACCTGGTGGGCGCGGGCTGGCATTCCGGTCGGGCTGGCCCTCTTCTCACTGCGGTTTCTGATCCAGCTGGTTCAGCTGATCGCGCAAGATGTGTTGCTCGAAGACGCGGCGAAGGCCGAAGCCGGCCCTGACGACGCAGCCGAAGCCGAGCCCGTGCAATGATTGACTCCGTTCAATTGCCGCTTGTCGTCGGAACGCTGGCCCTCCTGATGGTGATGCGCGTGCCGGTGGGCATCGCGCTGCTGTTGTCGGGAGCCATGGGGTTTGCGTTCATTCGCGGCGCGTCGATCACGCTCGACACGCTCGGCGGCCGGCTTTTCGACATTGGGTCGGGTTATGCGCTGAGCGCGGTCCCGCTCTTCCTGCTGATGGGCCATGTCGCAGCCAAGGCCGGGATCACGCAGGACATCTACCGCGCAGCGCGCGCCTGGTTGGGGCATGTAAAAGGCAGCGTGGTCTTTGCCACCACCGTTGCCGCCGTCGCCTTTGCCGCCTGTTCGGGGTCCACGACCTCGTCCACCGCGGTGTTCGGGCGGGTCGCCATTCCAGAAATGCTGCGCCTCAAGGTCAACCGCAAGCTGGCAGCCGGGTGCGTCGCCACCGTCGGGACACTCGCGGGGATGATCCCGCCCAGCATCAACTTGATCGTCTATGGGATCATCGCGCGGGAATCGATTCCAAAGCTGCTGATCGCCGGGATCATCCCCGGCCTGCTGACCGCATTCGCCTATCTGGTGATGATTTACATCCGCGTGAGCCGCAATCCCGAGATGGCCCCGGCCCTGCCCAAAGCCCCGCTGGCGGAGCGGCTCGAGTCCCTCAAGGGCGTCTGGAGCTTTCTGGCCCTCGGCGGGATCGTGATCGGCGGCATCTACGCCGGCATCATCACCCCGACGGAGGCCGGCGCCATCGGGGCCGTGGGCGCCTTCCTGATCGCATTGATCCGCAAGCGCCTGTCGTTCTCGGTCCTGAAGGAGGTTTTTCTCGGCACGGCCCAGACGACGTCAGTGATCTTCGTGATCCTGGTGGGCGCGTTGATCTTTTCCTCCTACCTCGCGGTCAGCGGCGCGTCGGGGTCGGTGTCGGCGTTCATTATCGGGCTGGACATGCCGATGATGGGCATCGTCTGCCTCTACGTGCTGCTCCTGCTCGTGCTCGGCTGCATGGTCGATCCGGTCTCGGTGATGTTCCTGACCGTGCCGATATTCGTACCGCCGCTGATCGCCCTTGGCGCGCATCCCATCTGGCTGGCGATCGTCGTGGTGAAGACGCTTGAGATCGGCCTGATCACGCCGCCGGTGGGTTTGAATGCCTTTGTGCTGAAAGGGGTTGCGCCCTCTTTCTCGCTGAAGGAGATTTTCGGGGGTATTTGGTGGTTCCTGCAGGTCGAGGTGATCACGCTGATCCTGATCCTCCTGATCCCAGCGATCGCCACTTTCCTGCCAGACCTAGCCTTCTGAAGGATTGCTGCGGCCCCACCACGTCCGGGCAAGGGGGCTGCCCCCGACGAAGGCAGCGCTGCCGAGGGCGTCCTGAATGCGCAGGCATTCGTTCCATTTGATCATCCGTTCCGATCGCGTG
>CAKZYH010000232.1 GCA_937884725.1 uncultured Paracoccaceae bacterium | reverse complement strand
TGGCATGTCCTTCCTCAGTTTTCGGAGCGCGCAGAGCGATTTTTGATCAACGCAGAGCACGCCAGTTATGAGGGCGTGACCTAAGTCGCGCCTCGCCGTGCCATGTTCGTCGGCAGCAGAACGAGTGCGAGAAAGGCGGCAAACCCCACCAAAGACGCCAGCCCCTGAAAGCCTGCACCGGCCATCAGCGCAGGCACAGCCACCTTGACCAGCGCCGACGCCACCGGCGGCAAGCCAATGTCCAGCGCTCGTTTTGCTGCAATGTTGAGTTCGGCCAAGTGCACAGGGATCGCGAGCAGCCCAGCAATCGCGACCATGTCCCAGGGCACCGGCACATTATAGACGTCCGCCAGCGTCAGCCGGTCCGACACATTGGACGCAATGACAGCCATCAGGATCGTAAAGGGCAGCAGCGCGATCGTCGCCAGGAGGAATGCGCTTCGGCCAAGCCGCGCCCCCACCCAGTCGTTGAACAGGCTGCGCATCACACTCACGGGCGCGCCTTCACCCTGACCGCCCGGCCCTTGAGCGCGCCACAAGCCATCCGCGCGCTCAAACCTCCACCTTGTGGGAGCCTTCTTCAGGCCCGGGCTCCGGACCGCCGAAGAGCAGCGTCACCGCGGACGCGACGGCCTGCAGGCACACAAGCCCAAACCCCAGCGGGATCACCGCCTGCCACCACCATTGCGGGATCCCCAACATGGAGCCTGTCGTGCGGCCCACCTCATAGCTTTGCAGCGCGATGGGAAGACCGTGCCAGGCCACAAACCCCGCCACAACGGCCACAAAGGTCAGCGTCACAACCCGCATCGCCCGCCGTGGCGCCTCAGGCAAAAGATCGACCACAACCGTCACCCGGATGTGGTCGTCCCACCGGAGCAGCGTCGCAGAGGCCAGAAACACCGCCCAGATCATAAACAGACGGGACAGTTCCTCAGCCCAGATGGTCGGCGAGTTAAAGAAATAGCGCGCCACCACCTCGTAGGTCAGCATGACTCCCACCGCAAACAATAGCAGCGATGAGAACCACGCGAGGGCGGATGCAATCCGCCCGATCATCAGTTGGTGAGGCCCTGAACAGCGTCATAGACCTTCTTGGCAAGATCCCCACCGGACTTCAGCCAACCGTCGATCACCGGCTGCGCCTTATCCTTCCACGCCTGAACCTCTTCCTCGGTCAGATCGTAGATTTTCATGCCGTTGGCCTTGGCTTCGGCGTAAGCCGCGGCCTCAATCTCCGACACGCGATCACGCACGTCCTTCTCGGCGATGTGCGCCGCTTCCATCACCCAGCCCTGCTGCTGCTCGGTGAGCGAATCCCAGGTGTCCTGGTTCATGACAACGATGAACTCGATGTCCGCCACGTTCACGCGAGTGATCGTGTCCATCACGTCCCACAGCGAGCGAGACTGCACACCCGACACACCGGTCATGCCGATATCGACCGTACCGCGCTGGTAGGCGAGGAACTGCTCAGAACCTGAAATCAGCGTCGGGCGACCGCCAGCGGCCTGCACCCACTCGCCCAGCGTCTTGCCGAACACGCGGGCTTTCTTGCCTTCCATGTCGGCCGGCGTTGCGATGGGCTCACCGTTGGAAAGCAGAACCACTGTGCCGTAAGCCTGCCACCACAGAACCTTGGACCCGGTTTCCGCAATCGCCTCGTCAATCGGCCCACGCACACCGCTGTCGGGCTCCACAGCCGCACGCACCTTCTCTTCGCTGTTCAACAGGAAAGGCATGTAGAAGACGTCGACGGCAGGGATCTCACCCACATAACGGGTTAGCGAGGCAACGCCCATTTCGATCTGACCCTGACCCACGGCCTGGGGCACCTCAGCGTCCTTGTAGAGCTGCGCGCTGTCATAAATCTCGACAGCGATCTCGCCGCCCGACAGCTTCTCCACCTCGGTTTTGAAGAGCTGCAGGTTCTGGCCCAGGTGGCTCTTCATCGGCAGCTGCAGCGTTATGCGCAGCGTGACATCCGCGGCAAAGGCCGTGGTGGCCGTGGACAGCGCGAGTGCGGCTGCGGCTGTGAACGCAAGGAAGCGGTTCATAAATGCTCCTCCCTCAAGGGTTTTTGACTGGTCGTTAGCGCCAGCATTAGCCCTCGAAGTCTCAGAACCGCCTCGCCCCGTCAAGCGGCGTTGGAGCGTCTCCCTCCGCCCGCAGCCGGCGCCAGCAAGGACCCAAAGGTGTAATCGGCCGGCGCCTCGCCGCGCCCCGCCCCGCGATTGCCCCAGCCCCGATGCGGCGCGTTTAGCCACAGCATCGCCGCCGCCGACAGCATCGAGGACACGTCCCGTGTGAGCGCTGCGGCAAACATCTTGTCCCGCCCGCCCATCACCTCTTGCATGCGAACCGTCACCATCTCAGCGTCCATGGCCGTATCCACCAGCCAGAACTCCACGCCGACCCGATACACCTCGCCAAAACGCACCCGAAGGGCTGCGTCGATCTCCGCGCCCTCGATGGTCCGAGAGCTCGCAAACACAGCGTGGACAGGCATGGCGGTACTCCCATTCGCTCAACTCAGAACACGGTAAACAAACAGAGTTAACGAAACCTTCGTTGGTGAACGTTGCCGTGCGCCCCGGTTCCGTCTACCTGCCGAGGCATGGCCCGGCCCCCTCTCCTCACGCTGCAAAATATCGCCCTCACCTTTGGCGGCACACCTCTCCTGACCTCCGCCGACCTCGCGGTGTCGGCCGGCGAGCGAATCGCGCTCGTCGGCCGCAACGGCTCGGGCAAATCCACGCTCCTTAAAATCGCGGCCGGCATGGTCAACGCCGACAGCGGCGAGCGCTTCCAACAGCCGGACGCCACCGTGCGCTACCTCGCCCAGGAGCCGGACCTGTCGGCCTATCTCACCGTCGGCGAATATGTCGCCACCGGCCTTGGCCCGGGCGATGATCCCCATGCCGGGACCATGGCGCTAGACGCCCTCGGCCTCGATCCCAACGCCCCCCCAGGCCCCATGTCAGGCGGCGAAATCCGCCGCGCCGCCCTCGCCCACGCGCTAGCGCCCGACCCCGACATCCTCCTCCTCGACGAGCCCACCAACCACCTCGACATCGCCGTCATCGGCTGGCTGGAGGACACGCTGAAGGCGCGCCGCAAAGCGCTCGTCCTGATCAGCCACGACCGCCGTTTTTTGGAAGAACTCTCCACCGCCGTCGTCTGGCTCGACCGCGGCCGCGCCCACCGCCTCGACAAAGGCTTCGCCCACTTCGAAGACTGGCGCGACGAGGTGCTCGCCGCCGAAGACGAAGAGCGCCGCCGCCTCAACAAGAAGATCGCGCAAGAAGAAGAGTGGCTGCGCTACGGCGTCACCGCACGGCGCAAGCGCAACATGGGCCGCCTGCGCAACCTCCAGGCCCTGCGCCAAGAACGCCGCGAACAGCGCCAGCAAACCGGCCTCGCCAACTTCTCCCTCGCCGGCGCCGAACGCTCCGGCAAACGGCTCATACGCGCCGACAACATCTCAAAATCCTTCGGCGACAATAAAGTCGTCGACGACCTCTCGCTCACCATCATGCGCGGCGACCGCATCGGTCTCGTCGGCCCCAACGGCGCCGGCAAAACCACGCTCATCAACCTCCTCCTGAAGCGCCTCCCGCCCGACGCTGGCGAGGTCACCTTTGGCACCGACATCGCCGCCAACGTCATCGACCAAAAACGCGAAGGCCTCGACCCAACCATGAGCCTTCGCCACGCCATCAACCCATCCCTTGGCGACCACGTCACAGTCGGCAGCACCACAAAGCACGTGGCCGGCTACCTCAAAGACTTCCTGTTCACTCCCGAGCAGTTCAACACGCCAGTGTCCGCCCTCTCCGGCGGCGAGCGCGCCCGCGTCCTCCTCGGCCGCGCCTTCGCAGTGCCGGGGAACGTCCTGGTGCTCGACGAGCCCACCAACGACCTCGACCTCGAAACGCTGGACCTCCTCGCCGAAGTCATCGCCGACTACGACGGCACCCTGATCCTCGTCAGCCACGACCGCGACTTCATCGACCGCACCGTCACCACCACCATCGTCGCCGAGGGCGAAGGCCGCTGGAGCGAGTGGCCCGGCGGCTACTCCGACATGCTGACCCAGCGCGGCGCCACCCCCACCAAGTCGCCCCGCGAGCCCGAGGCCGCCGCAAAACCCGCAGCGCCAAAACCGGCCGCCCCGCGCCAACAATCCCGCCAAAAGCTCTCCTTCAAGGAAAAGCACGACCTCGAAACGCTCCCCGCGCTCCTCGACAAGCTCGCCGCCCAGATCGACAAATTCTCCGCCGAGCTCGCCGACCCCAACCTCTACAGCCGCGACCCGGAGCGCTTTGCAAAGCTCACCGCCGCCATCGCCAAGCGCCAAAGCGAAAAAGACGCCGCCGAAGAGCGCTGGCTGGAGCTGGAGATGAAGCGCGAGGAGCTGGAGGCCGGTTGAGCCCGCCCGCCCCGATCCCCATCGCCGACATCGACGACCCACGCATCGCCGTCTTTCACGCCATCAAGGAGCGCGACCGCATCGGCCGCGAAGGCGTCTTCATCGCGGAAGGGCTCAGCGTCCTCAACGTCCTCCTCACCCGCTCGCGGCTCGAAACCCTCGCCATCCTCGTCGAGGAAAGCCGCATCCCCCGCCTGCCGGTCCTCGCCCAGCGCGGCGATGCCCCGCTCTACAGCGCGCCCCAAACGGTCCTCGACGCCATCGCAGGTTTTCACCTCCACCGCGGCATCCTCGCCGCTGGCCGCATCCCGCCCTCCGCCTCCCTCGCCGATCTGCCGCCCGGCCCCGTCCGCGTGCCCGTCTGCGTCACCCTCGCCAACCACGACAATGTAGGCGGCATCTTCCGCAACGCCGCAGCCTTCGGCGCCCCGGCGGTCGTCATCGACACCCAAACCGCCGACCCTTTCTACCGAAAGGCCATCCGCGTCGGCGTCGGCGCCCCACTGCAGATCCCCACGGTCCGCTTGGCCCCCGACGACCTGCTCCCCGCCCTCGCCGCAGCAAGCCTCACCCCCGTCGCCCTCACCCCGTCAACCGCTGACACCCTCGAAAGCCGCCCCCTGCCGCCCCGCGCAGCCTTCCTCCTCGGGCCGGAGGGTCCAGGCCTGCCACAAAGCCTCATCGCGGCCGCAGAGCCCCGGCGCATCGCCATGGCCCCCGGCTGGGACAGCCTCAACGTCGCCACAACGGCAGCGCTCGCCCTCTCGGCCCACGCCGCCGCATACGGCGTCGCCTAACCTCACACGCCCAGTCTTTGTGCTGTCCGCCGCACCGCTCCAGGTGCTACAACCCCGTGAACAGGCCCGGTGATCGACAAGAGGTGCCACCGCCATGACAACGCCGCCTCTCGTCAGCGCAGACGACATCGCAGCCTTCCAGCGCGACGGCGCAGTGCTCCTCAAAAACAAGTTCTCCGCCGACTGGATCGAGCGCCTGCGCGCCGGCATCGACGCCGACCTTGCAAGTCCCACCGACAACTTCACCCGGCACACGAAAGACCCCACCGCCCCGGCCTACTTCGAGGACTTTTGGGCCTGGAACAAAATCCCCGAGTTCACCGACTTCGTGCACAACTCGCCCTGCGCGCCCATCGCCGCCGGCCTCCTCGGCGCACCCTCCATCAACCTTGTGATGGACAACTGGTTCTTGCGCGAAGCCGGCTCCACCTCGCGCCCGCCCTTCCACCAAGACCTCGCCTACTTCGATTTCGAAGGCACCATGTGCGTCCTCTGGCTCCCCCTGGAGCCCGTCACGCGCGACAACGGCATCGCCTTCGTCCGCGGCTCGCACTTGTGGGACAAGCTCTTCATGCGCGTGCGCTTTGCCGACGGTCACCCCACCTTCGAGCCGCAACACGTGGCGGGCCAAACCTACCATCCGCCGCCCGACGTCAACGCCGACCCAGACGCCTACGAGCTCCTGCAATGGGACCTGGATCTCGGCGACTGCATCTACTTCGACATGCGCACCCTCCATGGCGGCCTCTCGTCGGTCACCCCCACCGAGACTGTCCGCCGCTTCACCCTTCGCATGAGCGCCCCCGACGGCATGATCCGCTACCGCGGCGACTGGGCCGCCGGCGAACGCGCCCTGTTCGAAGCGCAAGGCTACCGTGAGGGGGACCGCATCGCCGGCCCCTTCTTCCCGCAGCTCTGGCCCCGCCACGCGGCGTGATCCCGACCCACCAGCTGGGCCCACAAGTCGGTTCCTGAGCCCTCAGAGCACCCTGACAACGTCAGGGCTGACACGCCCTAACCGCTCGTCACGCCCTCGCGAGGCACATCGTCTTTGCCGATAGTCTCAAGGTCGACGCCGGCCGTCTCGATCTTGAACGCCATCGTCATGACAGCGCCAAGAAGAGACGTGCCCACCAGACACAGAAGCAGCACGTGCGTGCCAATCTCCACCAGCAGGATGGGAAATAGAAACGCCGTCGACACCGCACCCACCTTCGCAAATGACGCCGCAAACCCCGCCCCTTTGCCGCGGATCTCAGTCGGGAACACCTCGCCGGCCACCACGTAGGTTTGCGCGTTCGGCCCAATATTGGTCATGAAATTGAAGATCATGAAGCCCGCGAAAATCAGTACCGTCTGCGTGGCTCCGCTAGCGTAGGAGGACGAAGCAGCAATCGCGAGACCCACCGCGCAGCCCACAAAGCCCAAGGTCTGCAACTTCATCCGCCCCACCCTGTCCGACAGCAAAACGGCGAATACAATGCCGACGAACAACAGGACGTCGATGACAGCCGTCCCCTTCGCCGCCAGCACATCATTCTGGATGATGGCGGCAACGCTGGTCGCGTACTCGTTCTTCTGGCCAACGGCCGTGGCAAGGATCACAGGCGTGAAGATGCCGATCCCGTACGTCCCAAGGTCCTGCAGAAACCAAGGCACGGAGGCGAGGATCGTGGCACGGCGGTTCTTCTTGTTGAACAGCGCCCCATAACCCGGCGCCGGCTTAGCCTTCTGCGGCACCACTTCGGCCCGCTCGGAGAGTATCACCTCCTTCGGATAGCGCGGCTCACGCTGAAGGAGGCGCATGGTGGCGGCTTCTGCATCGTCCACCCGCCCCTTCACCATGAGAAAGTGCGGGCTTTCCGTGATGGTGAGGCGCCCAAGAATCACCAGCACCGCAGGGATAATCGCGGTGGCATACATCCAACGCCAAGCCGACACGTCGTCCATGTTGGCGAGGATCAGGTAGCCGACGCCGGTGCCGAACAGCGCACCCACCGCTTGAAACGCAAACGCGCCAAGCACAAGCCGGCCCCGCACACGGGACGAAATACTCTCCGAGATCACAAGATGCGCCGTCGGGTAGTCACACCCCAGCGCAATCCCGATCCCAAACAGGCACGCCACCAGCCACCAAAAGTTCGGACTAAAGCAGACCAGCACCAGGAACAGGACGAAGATCACCATCTCCACGACGAACATGCGCTTGCGGCCGTGATGGTCCGACAGGCCGCCCAGCAGGCTCGCACCCACCAGGATGCCGGCGAGCGAGGCCGCGGTCACCATGCCGTGCTGCCACGCCGCGAGCCCGCCGAACTCCGCCGCCACCAGCGGCAGGGCAACGCCGGTCATGAAGACGATCATGCCCTCAAAGAATTTACCCGCCGCGGCAAGCGCCCAAATGCGGCACTGCATGCCGGTGAGCACCCCCGCATTGGAGGCAGTCCCGTCACGCCAGACCGGCGTTTCGTCGAGATAGCTCTGCACTGTGCGCGGACGAGCCGCGAAGTCTGCAGTATCCACGAGAGCATACCCGTCGCTGCGTCGACCGAATGCTCGCTACCGCACTACTGCAAACCCTTTGTGACGAGCCGACCGAGGGCCGCCAACGCGCACGCCTCACAGCCAGCGCCGCCATCGGAAAATCCCCCAGGTGACGGCGGCGGAGGCGAACATCACGCCGATGGTGAAGTAAAAGCCCCACTGCCACCCAAGATCCGGCATGATGCGGAAATTCATGCCATAAATGGAGCTGATGAGCGTGGGCGGCAGAAAGATGGCCGCGGTGACTGAGAGCATCTTCGCGATATCGTTCTGATCGAGCGAGACGAGGCCGAGGACGGCATCAAGCAGGAAAGCGATCTTGGCATCGAGGGAGGCGGCATGCTCGGCAAGGGCCTTGACGTCCTGGTGGAGGACCTCGAGCCGCTCCCGCGCGGCGTTGGGAACGAGAGTGGTCCCCGCGCGCCGGCGTAAAAAAAGGATGGTCCGCGCGAGCCCTGCAAGGCATTCCCGCTGTTTCAAAAGCCGCGTGCCTTGATCGCCAAGCTTGGAGAGCAGCTGCTCGATCCGCGTCGAGCGCCGCCGTTTGCCCCGGCTCGGGTCGAAAACGTGGCCCGTGTCTTCCTCGATTTCGGCAGCGAGTTCTTCCAGCCGGTCCGCAGCCACGGCGATAATGGTCTCGAAGATATGAAGCAGCGCATCGCACGCGCCCCCGACTTCGAGGTCCTCATCAATCGTGTGAGGATTTGCGATGACGAATGGCTGTGTGCCGGCGGAGCGAAGCGTCACCAAGCTGTTGGCGAAAAGCACAAACGACACATGATCGCCGACTGTCCCGGCGACACTCGGCGGAAGGGTGACGGTCAGCGTGAGCCGCTCGCCCTCGTCGCGCAACCGACGGGAGGGTTCAAGAGAAGTGTCGTGAATCTCGCCCGGCAGCATGGCGCCGATCCGACGCTCTGCGTCTTTGATTTCCGCCTCATCCGCCTCGCTGAGATCGACCCAAAGCCCCGGCGGCGCAGAAGCCCCGTCCGCTGCAGCGTCGGCCCGCCCGACAAGCTCGCGAACTTTTAACATCGTCGCTCTCCCGTGCCATCGAACCGTCCATCGCCTCCATCGGCAACGAGGGCAAGGGGAAAGGCCTTGCGGGCTCGCGCGCCAACGCAGTCGATCCCAATGGATTGGAGGGCGTGATGATGTCGTCGATCGAACTGAGCCCGGTCGATGTCACCCCGATCAAGATATCGTTGAGCGCGCCCGTTGTTCCCCGTGGTGTCCGCCAAAGGAAGCAGTCGACAGCGGCACGTTTGCCGTCGCAATGCGCTCGCCGAGACAACCGGCTGGGTCCTTGGCCCGTCCGGCTACCTCGCGGATGCGCTCTCTACTGTGACTCCAGGAATTCGTTCAACGTCATGGTTTTGCCCTGGTTGGTGCAGCTAGCCACCGCGATACGGCCTTCCGCATGCCCGGTTTCCCGGCCAACCCATGCAAAGCCGTCCTCAGCGCTCAGGAAGCATTGGTCACGGCTCTCGCCCTGAGTGGCCTCGTTAACCGCTGCACGGCATTCCCAGACCTGCGCTTCATCGTTGTTGGCGCGCATGGTCACACAGTCGCCTGCGTCAGCCGGGGTGGCGAACGCCGCCGCGACTCCAACGGCAGCAATGCTCCCAATCAGTGTCAATCGCATAGGTGCGCTCCGAGATTCTTTGTATTCGCCGCAAAAAACGCAGCGCGAGCGCACGCTAAACGCGCTGGCCTGCGGTTTTATTGCTGTTTTGCGATGAAATTTTGAAGAACGCTCAGAGCGAACGCAAAACATTACGTCATTGCCAAGGTCGCGCGGTGGCGGCGCCACGCGACCTGATCAGGGTTGAACCCATCCGCCTTACCGCGTCCCCCCCCCTCAGACCACCGTCCAACAGGGACATCCGCAGGAAACATCAACTTTCGTGCGTCCGGCGGCCAAAGCTGGCCCGCTTATTGCTCTGCGCTGCCGCTTAACTTCGGTTCGGCTGCGAGGCTCTTCGGAAGCATTTGTCACACGCCCAAACGCGCAATGCCGCGTGATTGCGCTTGCTCAATCGGTGGGCGTTCGCAACACTTAACCGAAAGATCCAACACACGAGGGAGCTTGATCTTGTTCATAAAGAAAACACTGCTCAGCGCAGTCGCCGTCCTGCCCATGACCTTCGGTGCCGCACAGGCGGCCGACCTGGTGCTGGGCGTGCCCAACTGGCCGGCCGCCAACGCCACGTCCAACATCCTCAAAGTCGTCATCGAAGAAAACTTCGGCCTCGACGTTGAGCTTCAAAACGGCACCAACCCAATCATCTTCGAAGCCATGGATTCGGGCTCCATGCACCTGCATCCCGAGGTGTGGCTGCCGAACCAAGCGAACCTTCACAACAAGTTCGTGAAGGAAGAAGGCACGGTCATCGCCAACCAGAAGCCGGTGCAAGCCGTCCAGGGCATGTGCGTCACCAAGCACACCGCCGACACCTACGGCATCACCTCCATCGACGACCTGACCGATCCCGACAAAATGGCGGTCTTCGACAAAGACGGGAACGGCACCCCGGAAGTCTGGATCGGTGCGCCGGGCTGGGCCTCGACCGTGATCGAGAAAATCCGCGCCAAGTCCTACGGCTACGACCAGACCATGGACCTCAAAGAGTACGACGGCACCGTCGCTTGGGGTGAACTGGGCGCGGCCGCCAACGCCGACGAGCCCTGGATCGGCTTCTGCTACGAGCCGCACTTCATCTTCGTCGCCTACGACCTGGTCTACCTCGATGAGCCCGAGCACGACCCGGCCACCTGGACCATCGTCCAGCCCACCGACGACCCGGCATGGCTTGAAAAGTCCGAGGCCTCGCCCGCCTGGAAAGGCGCAACGCTTCACCTGCACTACGCCGCTGAAGTGCGCGAGAACTTCCCCGAAGTCGCCGCCATGCTCGACAACTACTCCATGCCCCCCGCAACGCTGAGCGAGGCCGGTTACGCACTGTCCGTTCAGGGCATCGACGTGGAGGACTACGCCAAAAACTGGGTGGCGGAGAACGAAGACGTCGTTCTCGGCTGGCTCACCAACTAATCACGACAACAAAGCGTGGTGGGGCCCCGCCCCACCACAGCTAAAAACGCGGCGAGGTGAGTTGGGCCATGACGGAAACTGTCGTTGAACTGTCCCATGTCTGGAAAGTGTTTGGCGCGCAGGCCGCCGAAACCATCAGCGCGGCGCAGAACGGCCCGCTCTCCAAGGCAGAAGCGCTCGAAAAATACAAAACGGTGATCGGCGTCCGCGACGCCAGCTTCTCCGTCGCGCGCGGCGAAATCTTCTGCATCATGGGCCTGTCAGGCTCCGGCAAGTCGACGCTGGTGCGCCACGTCAACCGCCTCATCGAGCCCAGCGCCGGCACCATCCGCGTGCTCGGCGAAGACGTCAGCGCCATGGGCCAAACCGCCCTGCGCGAAATGCGCGCCCGCCACATCGGCATGGTGTTTCAGCACATGGCGCTGATGCCCCACCGCTCGGTCCGCGATAACGTCGCCTACCCCCTCGCGATCCGCAAAATCCCCAAATCGCGCCGCTGGGCCATCTCCGAGCACACCCTCGGCCTGGTCGACCTCACCGGCTATGAAGATCGCCTCCCCAAAGAGCTCTCCGGCGGAATGCAACAGCGCGTCGGCATCGCCCGCGCCCTCGCCTCCGACCCCGAAATCCTCCTCATGGACGAGCCCTTCTCCGCGCTCGACCCCCTCATCCGCCTGCAGCTGCAAGACCAGTTCAAGGCCCTCGTGCGCGACCTTGGAAAGTCGACCCTCTTCATCACCCACGACCTCGACGAAGCCATCCGCATCGGCCACCGCATCGCGATCATGAAAGACGGCGTCATCGTCCAAATCGGTACGCCGGAAGAAATCGTCACCGAGCCGGCGGACGACTATGTCGCCGAGTTCGTGCAAGGCATCTCCCGCCTCAAACTCGTCAAAGCGCACACCATCATGCAGCCCCTCAACGGCCACGCGCCGCCCGAGGAAGCCAAGCGCGTGTCGGGCGAAAGCGACCTCGACGCCCTCATCGACATCTCGGTGGGTAGCGACCAACCCCTCGTCGTGCAGGACGACGGACAAGACGTCGGCGTCATCACCAAAACGACGCTCCTGCGCGGCATCCAGGGAGGCAAGTGATGAACGATACCGGACGCATGCCCGAAGTCGCGCTCGACGAGGCCGCGGCCCACGCCGCCGTGCGCGACATCGAGGTCGACCGCAAAGCGCTCGACGCCTCCATCGCCGAATTCGCCGGCCCCAACGCCGACTACTACGCGCGCGCCTTCCACCGGATCCACGAAACCACCGGCCCCATCCCGCGCACCTTCAACCTCGCCGCCTTCCTCGCCGGTCCCTTCTGGGCCGCCGCCCGCGGCGCGTGGGGCATGTTCTGGACATTTCTGATCGTTGAGATCATCGCGTTCGTGCAAATCGGCCGCGGCACCTGGGGCCAGCTCGGCGCCGACGCCCTCGCCCAGGCTGAACGCCAAGCCGCCCGCGCGCAGCAATTCCTCGACCGCGCGGCCGAAGCGGCCGCCGCCGGCCAAGACGCCTCGCGCTTCGAAACGCTCGGCAACAACCTTATGCGCGCCGCAGAGCGCTCGCGGGAAACCGCAGAAGCCGCCGCCGCCGACGCCAACATGATCCTTCTGACCGGCCTCGGCTTCCTCCTCGCGCTGCGGCTCGTCCAAGCGCTCTGGGCCAATTCGGTCTACGAAAAGCAGTATTCGCGCTGGCGCGTCGATCCCGCCGGCGTCGCCTCCGGGCGCCGCCCATTCAACATGGCGCTTGGCATTGCGCTCGGCATCGTGATCATTCCCCTCACCGTCTACCGCTTTACCGTGGAGGGCGTGGCAGAGTGGATCACCACCTTCCCCGCCGACCCCGACATTTATTCCAACTCAGCACGCTGGCTGGAGGGCGTCATCGACGACGCCGCAAGGGGTGGCGCCGGCGCCTTCGACGGCATCGTCCTCGCGGTCCGGCAAATTCTTGACGCGATCTCGCTCGCCCTCATCGGCACGCCTTGGCTCGTGGTGATGACGGTGATCATCGTGGTGGGTTGGCGCGTGGCCGGCCCACGCGTTGCCATCTTTACCGCCGCCGCACTCGCCTACATCGCCTTCCTCGGCTACTGGGAAATCGCCATGGAAACGGTCGCCCTCGTCGGCGCAGCCGTGGTCCTGTGCGTCGTCATCGGCATCCCGCTTGGCATCTGGTTCGGCAAATCCCCCCGGGCCTACCGCATCGCCGAACCCGTCCTCGACCTCATGCAGACGCTACCAGCGTTTGTGTACCTCATCCCCATCATTGCCTTCTTCGGCACCGGCAACCCGCCCGGCATCTTGGCGACTATCATCTTCGGCATGCCGCCGGTGATCCGCCTCACCGCGCTCGGTGTGCGTGGCGTCCCCGATAGCATCAAGGAAGCCGCCACCGCCTTCGGCGCCACCCGCTGGGAACTGCTAAAGGACGTCGAACTCCCGCTCGCCCAACCTTCCATCATGACAGGGGTCAACCAGACCATCCTGATGTGCCTGTCGATGGTGGTGATCATCTCGCTGATCGGCGGCGGGGGCCTCGGCCAAGTGATCCTGGAAGCCCTGCAATTCGCAGCCAAAGGCCCGGGCCTTCTCGGCGGCTTCGCGATCCTCTTCGTCGCCATGGTCATCGACCGCATCGTCCAAGGCGCCTTCCGCCGAGCCGACCAAAAGTAGCCGGATCGCACCCCACTGACCGCGCCCCCAAGGCGCGGTCACGCCGTGGCTCAAACCCAGCTGACCGGCAGGGCCCAGTTGGATCCAACGCCGCGAACAGCCCAAACAAAAAGGCCGGAGGGACAAACCCTTCCGGCCTTTTCATTCCATCAAACGTGGGCGCGTCTACGGACGCACCAACTCACCCGGCAACGAGTTCACCGTCATGGTCTCATCGGGCCGGAAGTGGATCACCGACCGGATCGATTCGCCCGCCTTGAGCAGATCGAACGCAGTGTTGATCTGATCGTGGTTCATGTGGTGCGTGATGTACGGGTCAACGCTGAAGTCCCCGCGCAGCCACTCATCGACCATCCCCGGCAGCTCGCTGCGGCCCTTCACGCCGCCAAACGCCGTCCCGCGCCAAACGCGGCCCGTGACCAGCTGGAACGGACGGGTTGAAATCTCCTGCCCGGCACCCGCAACGCCGATCACGGTGCACTCGCCCCACCCCTTGTGGCAGGCCTCCAACGCGGAGCGCATCAGCTCCACATTGCCCACTGCCTCAAAGGTGTAGTCCAAGCCGCCGTCGGTCATCTCGACCAGAACGTTCTGGATCGGCGTGTCATAGTCCTTCGGGTTCAGGCACTCAGTGGCACCGAGCGCTTTCGCCAGCGGAAACTTCGCTTCGTTGATGTCGATCCCGATAATCCGCGATGCCCCCTTCAGCACCGCGCCCTGAATCACCGCCATACCGACAGCGCCAAGGCCAAACACCGCCACTGTGGCGCCCGCCTCAACTTTCGCGGCATTGCGCACCGCGCCAATCCCGGTCGGCACTGCGCAGCCCATCACCGACGCTTTCGACAGCGGCGCGTCCTTGGTGATCTTCGCGACAGAAATCTCCGGCAGCACGGTGTATTCGCTGAACGTGCTGGTTCCCATATAATGCAGGATTTGCTTGCCTTTGTAGGAAAAGCGCGACGTCCCGTCCGGCATCACGCCAGCGCCCTGCGTCTTGCGGATCGTCTGGCAAAGGTTCGTCTTGCCCGACTTGATGTACGGACAATCCGGATCTTCCGGCACGTAAAGCGGAATCACGTGGTCGCCCGGAACGACGGACGTCACGCCCTTGCCGACCTCCTCAACAATCCCGCAGCCCTCATGGCCCAGGATGCAAGGGAACAGGCCCTCAGGGTCTTCCCCTGACAGCGTGAACACGTCGGTGTGGCAAAGGCTCGTGGTGACGATCCGGACGAGAACTTCGCCCTCTTTGGGGCCTTCAAGATCGATCTCTTCGATCTCCAGGGGCTGGTTCGGTGCCCAGGCAATGGCCGCGCGGGTCTTCATGACTGTGATGCCCTTGTTCGGTGTGAATGGATCGTTGCGCCAGGCGCAAACGCTGGCGGAATGCTCGAACGGGCACGCGGCCCCGTCAAGCATTCACTGCGAGCCAAGCGCCGGTTTTGCGCAAACGAGCAAAAATTCTAGGACCCGCGCCGTTGAGCGCGTCACGCCAAGTGCCTCACTCGCCCTCAAAATACATGAGCGACGTCACCGACACGCCCTTGTCCCGCAGCGCCGCCGCGCCGCCCAAGTCCGGCAAATCGATCACAAACGCAGCCGCCGCCACACTGCCGCCCAGCCGCTCCACCAGCCGCACCGCCGCAAGTGCCGTTCCGCCCGTCGCAATCAGGTCGTCCACCAAAAGCACCCGCGCCCCGTCAGAGATCGCATCCTGGTGCAGCTCAAGCCGGTCCGTGCCGTACTCCAGCGCATAATCCTCGCCGATCACCGCCGCCGGCAGCTTGCCCTTCTTTCGCACCGCCACGAACCCGGTGCCGAGCGTCATCGCCATCGCACCGCCAAGGATAAAGCCCCGCGCATCAATCCCAGCCACGACATCGATACCCGAGTCAGCAAACGGGTCCGCCAAAAGCTCGACCGTCCGCTTCATCCCCACCGGATCGGCAAACAGCGTTGTCACATCGCGAAACATGATGCCGGGCTTGGGATAGTTCGGCACCGCGCGCACTAAAAGCGCCAGATCATCAGCGTTCATTTGCCAAGCACCCGTCCCGCAACCGCATCAAGCTTTGCCACCAACGCCGGATCGCGCGCCTCAGGCGCGGTAATAATCGCAAACTCCAGCGCCGTATCGCTCCCCGCCGAACACGGCTCGCGCGAGGCAGGCACAGTGCGCCCCAGCTCCTCCACCAGCGCCCGCGCCGCCGCCGAGTTCGCCGTCATGGTCTCGATAATCGCGGTAATATCCACCTCGCCGTGGTCCGGATGCCAAGAATCAAAGTCCGTCACCATCGCCACCGTCGCGTAGGCAATCTCGGCCTCCCGCGCGAGCTTGGCCTCCGGCATGTTCGTCATCCCGATCACATCGCAGCCCCACGAACGGTACAAATGGCTCTCGGCGAGCGAGGAAAACTGCGGCCCCTCCATCGCCAGATACGTCCCGCCCCGGTGATACTTTACGCCCGTCGCCTTCGCCGCCGCCTCGATGCGGTCGCCCAAATCCTTGCTCACCGGATGCGCCATCGAAACGTGCGCCACGCAGCCCGCGCCAAAAAAGCTCTTCGCCCGCGCAATCGTGCGGTCAATGAAGTTATCAACGATCACAAACGTGCCCGGCGCCAAATCCTCCCGCAGCGACCCGCAGGCCGACAGCGACACCAAATCGGTCACCCCGCACCGTTTCATCACATCAATGTTCGCCCGGTAGTTGATGCTGGTGGGCTCAACCCTGTGCCCCCGGCCATGGCGCGGCATAAACACCGCCGGCAGATCACCCACCTTGCCCTTCAGCACGGCATCCGACGGCACGCCCCAAGGGCTCTCCACAGGCACCCAATCGCTACCAAGCCCGGGCAGATCGTAAAGACCCGATCCGCCAATAATGCCGAGCGTCACGTCCATTCATTCGTCTCCATAATCAACGCTGGTGAGGCACAAGCCGGACGCTGGCGCGACAGGCCCGCAGCGCGCCCGATCTTTCGCGTTCAGCGCAGCGGACACCTCATCAGCGGTCCACCGGCCAAGGCCAACTTCCACCAAGGTGCCCACCATGGACCGAACCTGATTGTGAAGAAAAGACCGCGCCGATGCCTCCACAAGAACGCGCTCGCCCTCACGCCGAACGCTGAGCTCCGACAGCGTCCGCACCGGGCTTTTCGCCTGACACTGCGCGGCCCGAAACGTCGTAAAATCGTGCCGCCCGACGAGCCGCTGCGCTCCCTCAGCCATCGCTTCGTCGCTGAGCGGCCGGGGCACATGCCACACGGCCCGATCCAGCGCTGCCGGCGCCCGCCGGCTCAAAATCGCGTAGCGATAGTACCGCGCCGTCGCCGAAAAGCGCGCATCAAACGCGTCCGCCACCGCCGCAGCGCTCACCACCGCCACAGGGTGCGGCCGCAAATGCGCATTCAGCCCATCGCGCACAGTGTCCGCCGGCCAGTCGCGCGCAAAGTCCACATGCGCCACCTGCCCCGTCGCGTGCACGCCAGCATCGGTGCGCCCCGCGCCGCCAACTCGGGTTGGCGCACCGCACAGCCGCTCCGCCGCCACCTCCAAGGCTTCCTGCACCGACAGCCCGTTCGCCTGCCGCTGCCACCCCACAAACGGCGCACCGTCATACTCAATGGTCAGCTTGTAGCGCGGCATTAAGAGCGCTTCTTTCTATCCGCCAAGGATCGCGCCGACAGGCAGCTGCGCACCGCGCAAAAACTCATCCGCCGCCATCGGCCCCTTGCCGGCCCGCTGCACCCGCGTCAGTCGCAAAGCCCCCTCGCCGCACGCGACAGTCAGGTCAGGCGAAAGCACAGTCCCCGGTGCACCGGCCCCGTCCACCGCTTCAGCGCGCAACACCTTCAGCCGCTCGCCCCCCGGCAGCGTGGTGTGCGCCCCCGGCCACGGCGACAGCCCATAGATATGCGCCCGCACCATCTCCGCCGGCCCGCCAAAATCGATGGCAGCCTCCGCCTTATCGATCTTCTTCGCGTAGGTGACACCGTCCTCGGGCTGCGCCTCCAGCGACAACGTCCCTCGCTCCAGCGCCCCCAGCGCCCGCCCCATCAGGTCGGCCCCCAGGCGCGACAACGTCCCCGTCATCTCTCCGGTCGTGTCGTCCGGCCCGATCGGCACGCGCTCCACCATCGCCACCGGCCCGGTATCGAGCCCCGCCTCCATCTTCATGATGGCAACACCCGTCTCAGCATCGCCCGCCATGATCGCCCGGTGGATCGGCGCCGCCCCCCGCCAGCGCGGCAACAGCGACGCGTGCACGTTAAACGCCCCCGCCTCAGCCGCATCGAGCGCCCGCTGCGGCAGCAAAAGCCCATAGGCAATCACCACCACAACATCGGCCTGAAGCGCCTCAAGCGCCGCCAGCGCTTCATCATCGCGCAGCGTTTTGGGCGTGCGCACGTCCACCATCAGCGCATCGGCCGCGTCGTGTACCGGCGAGCGCCGCTCCGCCATGCCCCGCCCCGCAGGCCGCGGCGGCTGCGTGTAGACGGCCGCGATCTCGTGCCCCTGCCCAACAATTTCCATCAGCGTCGGCACCGAAAAATCGGGCGTGCCCATAAACACAACGCGCAACATCGTCCGCTCAGCCCTGGCCCATCAGGCGCCCTGCTTGGCCTGCTTCACAAAGCGCTTCCACACCCTGTCCCGCTTCAGCCGCGACAAATGATCGATGAACAAAACACCGTCCAAATGGTCGATCTCATGCTGAATGCATGTCGCGAGCAGCCCGTCCGCATCAACGGTCTGCAACGCGCCCTCTTCGTCCAGATACTCCACCCGCACCTTCGCCGGCCGCTCCACATCGTAGGTGACTTCGGGGATCGACAGACACCCTTCCTCGTAAACTCCCCACTCCTGCGAAGCCTCCACGACGACCGGATTGATCAGCACCATCGGCGCCGGCTCTTCATCCTCTCCGGTCGCCACATCGCAGACGACAACGCGCTCCGACACGCCCACCTGCGGCGCCGCAAGCCCAATGCCCGGCGCGTCATACATCGTCGCCAGCATATCCTTCGCCAGCTGCCGAATGCGCTCGTCCACCACAGCCACAGGCTTCGCCTTTTCGCGCAGCACGGGGTCTGGAATAATCCTGATCGGTAATATCGCCATACTAATGCGCTTAGGAGGGCCGCCTCGTTCGGTCAACAATTGTCAAACGGCGCCCACCCTGCATACGCTCCGATGACTGAGGACCGAGGACGACCGATGACCGCACTTCTGACCACCGCCAACTGGTCATCGTCGGCCTGGATGAAGGACCTTCGCACCGCCGACCCGCACCGCAAATTCGTCCTCCAAGGCGTCGACGACTACACGGCCGACGAAGTGCGCTACGCCCTCACCTGGAAACCGCCCGAAGGCCTCCTCGCGAGCCTCCCCAACCTTGAAGTCATCTTCAACCTTGGCGCCGGCGTCGATGCGGTCTTGTCCGACCCCACCCTCCCGGACAGCATCCCCATCGTCCGCCTGGTGGACGACAACCTCACTGAGCGCATGGGCGAATGGGTGCTCCTCCAGGTGCTCACCCACCACCGCCAATCCCTCACCTACTTGGCCCAACAGGCCAAAGCCCAATGGCGCGAACGCGATCAGCCCATCGCATCGGAAGTGCGCGTCGGCTTCCTCGGCTACGGCGTCCTTGCCCAGCACTGCGAAAAACTCGTCCGCGCCACAGGCTTTGAAACCCACGCATGGTCCCGCTCGCCAAAATCCGCCGACATCCCCCTTTATGTCGGCGACGAGGGCCTTCCCGAGTTCCTGGCCAAAACCGACATCCTCGTCGTCCTACTCCCGCTCACGCCGGACACCCGCGAGATCATCAACACCAAGCTGATGTCCGGCCTTGCCCAAGACGGCACCCTCGGCGGCCCGTTCCTCATCAATGCCGGCCGCGGCGGCCTTCAAAACGAGGCTGATATCCTGACCGCCCTCAACAACGGCACGCTCAAGGGCGTAAGCCTCGACGTCTTCGAAACCGAGCCGCTCCCCGCCGACAGCCCGCTCTGGAGCGCCCCCAATCTCATCATCACGCCCCACTGCTCCGCGGTCTCCGACCCACGCACGGTCTCGCACTACGTCGTGAACCAAATGGCCGCCTTCGAGCGCGGCGAACCCTTACAAAACATCGTCGACCGCAACCGCGGCTACTGAAGAGCGCCCATGGACCTCGTCATCAAAAACGGCACCCTCGCCACCGCCTCCGATGTGTTCAAAGCCGACATCGGCATCCAAAACGGCGTCATCACAGCGCTCGCGCAAAACCTCGACGGCGCCGAAATCATCGACGCCACCGACAAGCTCGTCATCCCCGGCGGCATCGACAGCCACGTCCACATCGCCCAGCCCTCCGGCCCCGGCATCGAAATGGCCGACGACTTCCTGACCGGCACCCGCTCCGCGCTCATGGGGGGCAACACCACCATCATGCCCTTCTGCATGCAGGAGCGCGGCTCATCGCTGCGCGCCGCCCTCACCGACTACCACGCGCTCGCCGAGGGCAACTGCTACACCGACGTCTCCTTCCACCTCATCATCTCAGAGCCCACCCAAGAGGTGCTGGGCCAAGAACTCCCCGCCGCCGTCGCCGACGGCTACACCTCGTTCAAGGTCTTCATGACCTACGACATGCTGCGCCTGAACGATGCGGAAATCCTCGCCACCATGGACACCGCGCGCCGCACCGGCGCCCTCGTCATGGTCCACTGCGAAAACGAGGACGCCATCAAGTTCTTGTGCGAACGCGCCGACGCCGCCGGCACCTTGGAGCCCGTCCAGCATGCCCGCACCCGCCCCGTGGCTGTGGAGCGCGAGGCCACCCACCGCGCCATCTCGCTCGCCGAGGTGGTCGACGTCCCCTTGGTGGTCGTCCACGTCTCTAACGGCGCGGCGCTCGAAGAAATCACCCGTGGGCGCACCCGTGGCCGCAACATCGTTGGCGAAACCTGCACCCAATATCTCGTCCTCACCGCCGACGACCTGGACCTGATGGACTGGGAGGGCGCCAAATATGTCTGCTCCCCACCCCCGCGCGACAAAACCGAGCAGCAAAACATCTGGCGCGGTCTTATCAACGGCGAGTTTGAGCTGTTTTCCTCCGACCACTGCCCGTTCCAGTTCGCCTCCGACAGCGGCAAGCTGAACCCCAAAGGCAAAACCGACTTCCGCCACATCCCCAACGGCATCCCGGGTGTGGAGCTGCGCATGCCCATCCTCTTCAGCGAGGGCGTGGTGAAGAAGCGCATCCCGCTCACACAGTTCGTCGCCCTCACCTCCACCAACCACGCCAAAACCTACGGCCTCACCCCCCAAAAGGGCACGCTCGCCATCGGCGCCGACGCCGACATCACCGTCTGGGATCCGAACGTCACCTGGACCGTGAGCCGCACCGACCTCCACGATGCCAGCGACTACAGCCCTTACGAGGGCATGACGCTCACCGGCCGCGCCGAAACCGTCGTGCTGGGCGGCAACGTCATGATGAAACAGCGCCAACTGGTGGGCGCCAAGGGCACCGGCCGCTACCTCAAGCGCCAGCT
>CAKZYH010000231.1 GCA_937884725.1 uncultured Paracoccaceae bacterium | reverse complement strand
TGATCTTTCCGTCAATCGTTGCGCCGACCAGCTCGCCATATCGTTTGGGATCGGTTTGTTCGGCGGCAAGGAACGTGGCGGACCGGACTTCGGCGAGTGTTCCATCCAGGTCTTTCAGAACCTTGGTCTGCGCATCGACGCGATCCGATGTGCGCGCCACGACCTTTGACATCAGCTCGACGGTTTCGCGCAGCTCGTCATCGAGGGGCGGGGTAGGGGAAGGCTTATCGTCAGACATGGCGGCTCCTTTCCGGGGCTCAAGCGGCGTCCTGCGGGACGAAGAGCCCCCGGAACTCGGGATCGGCGTAGTAGCGCAACTTCTGGGTAAGCGCCGAGGGCTGGCCCTGGACGCGCAGGAGCTGGACGTTCGGCGGCATCTGCATGATTTCATCTGGGGTGAGCAGATCGCGGCCGGTGAGGTGGTTCGAGAAGCTGGGGCCGTCGCCGGGCTTGAAACTGTCGGTCTGGAACCGGGAGGTTTCCTGGCCGATCATCTGGCTCAGCCATTTCGCCGTCTCGAAGTCATTCACGCTAAAAACCTGTTGGACGCCTGCATTGGCGATGAAGGTGTTCGCGCGATCGCCATAGAGATCGCGGAGCTGGCTCATGTCCTGCAGGATCGGCCAGAGCTGGAGCCCGTAGCCCGCCATCAGCCCCATGGCGCGCTCCACGGCCTCCAAACGGCCCAGAGCCGCAAACTCATCGAGCAGGAACAGCGTGGGCGTTCTCAGGCGTCCTGTGGTGCTCTGAGGGGCTGTCAGAGCCCCGGATAGGGCAGGGAGGGCGTCAGGGGCCTCTCCAGGCGCTGACAGGGCCGTTGGTGCGCCTGTGGCCGCTGCCGGTGTCGCTGACACTTCTGCGTCTCGTGCGACGTCCTGGAGGGCCTGGGAGACGAGGAGACGCAGCCAGCGGCTGTAGGCGTCCATCCGGTTGGGCGGCAGGACCAGAAAGACGGACGTGATCCGGTGGCGCAGATCGGAGAAGGCGAAGTCCGACCGCGCCAGGCATCGGGCAATCCGGGGGCTGTCCAGGAAATGGGTATGCCGCTGCGCGTTCGACAGGACAGAGGCGGCTTCCCGGTCCGCCTTGCCAAGGAAGCGGTTGGCGGCGCGAGCGATCAGCCCGCCCGCCGCGTCGCTGTCCTGCATCAGCTCCAGCAGCGCCCGAATCTTGTCCGGGGGCAGGGTGAGGTATTCCCGGACGGTGGCGAGGGACCGCCGGTCACGATCTTCGTGGCAAACGCAGAACATGATCAGACCGGCGAGGATAGCCTTGGCTTCCTCGTTCCAGTGCGCCTCCTGCACCTGCCCGGCCGGGTCTATGACCAGGGCCTCAGTCAGGGCGGCGGCATCCTCACCCAGATCGAGGCTGTCGGGCGCTAGCCGGTCGAGCGGGTTGTAGCAAGCCGAGGGGTGGCCGCTAACTTCAAATGGATCGAGGATGTGAACCGTGCCGAAGCCCCGCCGGGCCTCGCCCGCAATCCGCGCGTTCTCGCCCTTGGGGTCGATGACCAGGACGGAGCGGTCCACGGCAAGCAGGTTGGGGATCACGGTGCCAATGCCTTTCCCGGCCCGCGTCGGGGCGAGGGTGATCAGATGGGCGGGACCATCATAGCGCAGGAGCTGGCCGGTGCCGGGATTGCGGCCGATCAGAAGACCATCCCCGCCCTGGTGCTTCTTCAGCTCCTTGCGGCTGGCGAAGCGGGCCGAGCCGTGGCTGTCGCCGGTCAGCCCGAAGAAGAGATCAGCCCCCGAGACAGTGCGCCAGTACTGGAATCCGAACACCGCTCCAACGAACACACAGGGGAGAAGGATGACCCATTCCCATACCGATTGCCCGAGTGGAGGACCAAAGGCCGAGATCGCAATAATGCCCCCAATGACGAAGCCGAGCATCGCGCCGAAGGCCATTGCCCCGATCAACCATCCGAACATGATGGGGGTCGCAATCACCCGGTAAAAGAACCGGGCCAGTCCACCCATGAAGAGCATCACCGAGCGCATCACCCGGACCCGTCAGGATCAGGGGGCAGGGCAGGAGGGCCATCATCGCTGGAGGTCGCACCTCCCCATTCCGCGAAGGCTTTGCGATCCTGGTCACGGGAGAGGTTGCGCACCAGCCGGTCCACCATGGCGGCCGCCCCGGAATCCCGTTCCGCCAGATCGAGGAGCGCGCCCCCGAGGATGACCTTGCGCCTGGTATCGAGCTTGCGCTGTTTCGTGGCTTCCCGATTGCGCAGAGCCTGAAGCCGGGCTTTAGCCTGGGCGTATCGCTTCTCGGCACGTTCCAGCTCTGTCTCGGCCATCTCTCAACCATCCGCTGCATTCTCGTCATGGTTGAAAGAATCCGGTATCGACCCAGAATAACAAGCGTCATCCAAGTCATGCCTGCCTTTCGGCGGAACATGGTGGATGACACGGCGCGGATCGGCAGAGGTCCGCGAGAAAGGGCGGGTGGCACAACCTGTACTTGAAACATCAAACGAGAGCGCAAACCCTGAGCTGAGGATCAGTGAAGGGCGCACTTATGCAAACTCTCCGATACCCTGGCGGGCCTCTCCGAGATTTGCGTGCGATCTCCTTGAGGCAGGGCCTCAGCCGATGGCGAACTCCGTCCGACGCGATCCGCGCCGGAATGGGAGGTGCCTTCGCCCTCCCAAACCCTCCAGAACCAACCTCGGAGGTTGGATCGCGTCCCGCAAGTGCGCGCCAGCGTCTCGCCCGCTGCCCCACGGTGGGGGCCCGTCTGCCGCTGGCGTCTCCCTTGCGGGAGGTATCGCGCCCAGGCGCTGACGCCCCTTCGCGATACCAGGTTTGCCCCCGGCAAACCGCCAGTGATCTGTCCCCATATCCCGCCCCCCATGAGGTTGGGAATGGGATTCCAGATCACAGGCAAGCCCATGCCTCAGAGAGCCGTTGGCTCGCTTCGGACGGGCTGTCTTTTCCCCTTCGGCCCCAGCCTTTTGGTGGGCGGGCCTACGGGGAAAAGACGGCTGACCCGATGTCCCATGTCGGGGCATGGGCCGGGGTCAGCAGCAGCGCGTTTCGGCGTCATCTACATCACGGGGGAGGGTAGGGGCGTGGCCAGCTACCACCTCTCCGTGAAGACGATCAAACGCAGCGCCGGGCGCTCGGCCACGGCGGCGGCAGCCTACCGTGTCGGGGAGCGCATCGAGTGTCAGCGCGAAGGTCGTATCCACGACTACACCCGCAAGCAGGGCATCAAGGAGACCTTCATCCTGACCCCGAAGGACGCCCCGGATTGGGCGACGGATCGGTCCCGCCTCTGGAACGAGGTCGAGGCCAGTGAGACCCGCCGTAACTCCGTTACTGCCCGTGAATGGGAGCTGGCGCTGCCGTCCGAGATCAGCGCCGAGGACCGGTCACAGATCACTCGCGACTTCGCCCAGGAGCTGGTCAGCCGCTACGGCGTGGCCGTCGATGTGGCGATCCACGCCCCGCACCGGGAAGGCGATCAGCGCAACCACCATGCCCATGTTCTGACCTCAACCCGGAAGCTGGAAGCCGGTGGCTTCACCGCGAAGACGCGCGTGCTCGATTCCGCGAAGACGGGCGGTGTCGAGATCGAGCAGATGCGCGGGGTCTGGGCCGATCTACAGAACCGGGCTCTGGAGCGGGCAGGGGAGACCGAGCGCGTCGATCACCGGTCGCTTGAAGCGCAGCGGGACGCTGCGCTGGAGCGGGGTGATCAGCTTTCGGCCGAAGAGCTGGACCGTGACCCAGAGCTGAAGCTAGGGCCAGCGGCGAACTCCATGGAGCGGCGGGCGAAGGCGATGGCCGAGCGTCAGGGGCGTGAGTATGTGCCGGTGACAGAACGGGGCGCTGTCGTGCACGCCGCCCGCCAGGCCCGTGCTGCTTTCCGCGAGCTGCGCGAACGCCTGGACATCGCGCGGGAGACTTACGGGGCCGAGCGGGACGCCGGGCAGGGGCGTGTGTCTGCCGGTCTGGCAGCGCTCAGGGCGGCAGCCGCAAAAGAGTGTGGCGAACGGGCCGGGCCGGACGACTTGCGCGAGAGGCTGGCGAAAGTCGTGGGCAGGTCAGAGGACCGGGACGACACGCCCGCACCGGAGCGGCGCAACTACGCGCGCGAGCGCCTGAAGGAGATCATGGAGAAGGACGCCGGGCGAGACGGTCAAGCGGCGGTTCACAAGCTGGACGGGCACAGCGATCCGGAGCTTGGCCAGGAAACCGGGCACGAGGCGCGCAAGCCGTCCGTGAACGAGCGGCTGAAAGATGTGCTGAACAAGCCGCGTGAAAAGCTGGAGATCGAGGACGAGCGCGATCGGGAGCAGGATCAGGAGGTCGAAAACAAGCGCGAAATTGATCGGGACATCGACCACGATCCAGGTCTCAGTCATTGACGAGGCGATGAGAAGTCGTTTCCCCGTTCTTCATAGGAATGCTTGCCTGAGAAATGAAAGGCAGGGATGGGCAACGTCTCCCACCAACAAAGAACTGCGTTCATTCGGCTTGCCGGCTGCATAGATCTATACTCCTCAAAGTTAGCTAAAGATTGAAACGAAAATACAAACAGCGCACTCGATGGGCTATTTGGTCAACAAGCCATAGGTGTTGATTTCGTCCTGTGACATTATGTGGATGTCGTCGGCGGGCGCGGCATAGATCGTAAACCAGTAAAAGGCATCGTCCCCCAGCATGTCTTCGACATATTTTCGGTTTTGTTCGTGCTCTAGCGCGTCGCGGGGATAATTCTTGGCTTCCCGCGAACCATCGGACCAGGAGTGAACGCCGATCTCAGCGCCGTTTTCCATGGTCCGATTGACTCCTGCCAGAAATAGATCAACGCCGCCTGAGTAGATTCTGCTTGTTGATGTCAAGTGAGTAGTGAGGCCCAACTCGCGAACGCGATAAGCGAGGGGAATCATAGTGTCATCGTCGAGCGAGCCTGGCACCTCCAATTCCACAAGTGTTGTGATACCGGGGTTTTGAGCGATAACCGCTTCAAACTGCTTCAGGGTTTTGGAGTTGATTTCTCCTTCCATGAAGAGCGTGGCGCCCTCAACCGTGAAACTCGTTGTTTCGACCTGATTGAGCGCGAGAATGGCCACTTGCTCGCACCCGGCCAACAACATTGCGCTGGAAAGAACCGCCACCTCAATCAATTTAGAAAGTGTGTTGCGCCTCTGGCCTATGAATGGGCTTCCTTGGGAGCGAAAGCAACCGCGCTTGGAACCTACGTGAGCTTGGGGTGAGTTTGACGACATCATTTTTGTACCTTCTTCACGGTAGGGTTTGGGAGGAGGCTTTGCAGCCGCGGTTGCGCCATGCGGCCATGTGCCCTTTGTAGCCTGCCAAACCCCGACTTCTCGGTCGAGTAGCCGTTTTGCGGTGCAGGTTGGGGTCCTGACCCTAGGACTTGCGCCGTTCTATCCGACCACCCTGTGTCCGCGGTCGCGCATACAGTTAAAAACGATCCGCTCACGGCGTTCGTCGAGTTCTTCGTTGCCGGACGCGCGACCCAACAGCCCACCGACGACAGCACCTGCAATCGCACCCTCCAACTCGTCGCCATCATCCGCGTCGGCGGCACCAACAAGCCCGCCAACGACAGCACCAGCGGTGGTTGACTGGTTTGACAGCTGCGCTTTTTGCGCGACGGTGCGGCAGGCACCCAGATCCTGCTGGAAGTTGGCGGACTTTCTGCCGTCCACGATGGGTGAGTAGGGCTCTTCGGAGCAAGCCGCCAACAAGATCAGCGAGGTCAACAGGGCCGGTTTAAACAAATTTGCGTGCATCTTTCGGGTCCTTTTATTTCAAGATTTGAGGGACCACTACACACTACTCAAACGTTTGACAACATAAATTTTATGTTTTACATAAAAAATGTAATGTTGTGAATGACAGTCTTGATGTTTGAAGATGAGACATTTAAGCTTTGGGATAACGAGAGGAGCGGCCAGTGAAGTTGCTAGCAAAGATCGCGATGGTCGCGAGTTTTCTGTATTACTGCGCAGGTTTCTCGTGGCTGTGGTTCGGACAGATGATCGGTGCCCACAACGAGGTGTGGGATACATTTGGGTTTCCCGCTCAGGCAGCTTCGCCACCGCTTTGGTCCATGGTTGCGGGATTAACGTTCACCCTCATTGGGATGGCGGGCTTGCTTTATGCTTACCTGGGTGTTTGGCGGATTCTTGATGGCGGATCCGGGCAGGACTTCAGAGCGCTTGCCCGCAGGTTGCACATGATTGCGAAGGGTTTGTTCGGCTTTTGGCTTGGGTACAACCTTGTGACAGGGGTTACACAATTCCTGATCGTATCCGGGTTGGAAAGCACCGAGGGGTTCGACTTCGGTTATGATCCACTCGATACCGATGTGCTGTTCCTGATCTTGTCGATTGCCTTATTCGCGATTGCGAACGTGATGCACCGCGCTTGGGAGGCAGAAGAAGAAAACAAGCTGTTCCTGTAGGAGAAAACCATGGCAATCGAGGTGGAACTTGACCTGATGCTGGTCCGCAGGAAGGTCTCTTCTCGGGAGTTGGCGAAAGCCATCGGTATTTCAGAGACGAATCTATCACTGATCAAGTCAGGCAAGATAAAGGGAATGCGGTTCAACACGCTGGATGCGATCTGCGAGTTCCTTGATTGTCAGCCTGGCGATATTCTAATTCGAAGAACGGATGATGAAAAAAGATGAGCAAAGGTTCTTTGTTTATGCCACTCGCGCGCGCTATTGACCCAAAACGTGACGTCGAATCCGAGCTACCGCGACCGCTACTCTTTGCCCGCAAGGCGATTGACTATTTGTTCCGGGTAAGCGGGTACTTCCTCGTGATGTGTCTGACAGTCGGCTTGCTGCTGTCCAACTGCTCGGAAGACCCCTTCCTTGGCGTCATGCCCTATGTCCTTGGTGCGAGCTTCGTCTTTTATCTAATCCTAACGCTCTTTGGCATTCCTGCGTTCCTGGCGATAGGTGAAATCGAGAACCCAAGAGTGCGCCGGGCAATCGCCTACCCAGCTACTCTTTTGATGCTCTTGATATCTGTTTGGATGTTCATTGAAGCGCCATTTTTTGATGTCCTCGTTGAATATGTCCTTAGACTCTTTCCCAACGCTAACGGATGCGATGCTTTTTTGATCAACGAATAGATCGTCTTGAAGCGAAAGAGCTTGATCACCTTCGAGGAGCGCTTCTCGCTAGCGCGACCAACACTTTCAGATGACAATAACCTCGTTGCCTAAACCGATGCGTCAAAAACGGTCGTTATGCCCAAGAATGCAGACCCAGTTCGTGTTAAGGGCTGCAAATCACTCGGCGCAAAGGTTGTCCTAGCCGACGATATTCATGCCGCATTTGCGACCATGGACAGGATCAAGGAACACGAAGGGCGGGTAGCAATTCACCCATTTGAAGGTGAGTTGATGACACTCGGCGCGGCGACCTGTGGGCTGGAGTTCATCAAGGAGGTTCCAAACCTTGATGCCGTGGTGGTCCCAGTCGGTGGAGGAGGATTGATCAGCGGTATTTCTTCAGCAATCAAACAGGCCTCCCCAAGCTGCAAAGTCTATGGGGTTGAGCCTAGCGGGGCTGATGGTCTTCGCCGAAGTCTTGATGCTGGTAGACCGGTTTCGCTGGAAAAGGTCAGTACAATCGCTGATAGCCTTGGCTCGCCGGTGTCGTTGCCGTACTCCTTTTCAGTTGCGCAAGCGGGTGTGGATGAGGTCGTTCGAATAGACGATGAGGAGATGCTCATGTCGATGGTCCTGCTCTACGACGCTCTCAAACTTGCGGCGGAACCGGCCTGTGCAGCGGCGACCGCAGCCATATGCGGCCCGCTTCATCACAGATTGAAAGGCCTTCGGGTGGGCTTGGTTGCTTGCGGCTCGAATATCTCAGAGCAAAGGATGGTTGAGTTAGTAACGCAAGGACGCTCGATCCTTCAGCGTACCAAGAAAATTCAGTGATCTGACCCCGTCGTGGGTTTCATCAGAGAACGAATTGAAAGAGTGCCCAGAAGTCAGAAAGTCCTGAGTTCTGAGTTTAGCCCAAATTGACCAGATCGAGAGGAGGGACGATGGAGATACACATCTGGCTATCATTCGTCGCCGCTAGCGCGGTCATCATTGCGATGCCGGGCCCTACTGTTCTTTATCTTATGGGGCAAACGGCCACATACGGGATCAAGCAGACGCTTAAACTAGCACCGGTCGTTGCGTTCGGCGTTCTCTGCTCGATCACGGCATCTCTTGCTGGTGCCGGTGGTCTGCTGCTCGCCTCGACCACACTGTTCAACCTGCTTAAGGTTATCGGCGCAATTTACCTCATTTGGCTTGGGTTTAGGACGATACGTCAAGGCACAGTGCCCGAGGCGGAGAAATCTAGGAAACCATCGCGTCAGCGCTTTGCTGCTGCCTTCGCTATATCGGCACTCAACCCAAAAGTATTGGTATTTTACATCGCCTTTCTGCCCCAATTTGTCCGTCCATCGGAGCCACTGATGCTCCAGTTTTCCATCCTGGCTGCCACTTTCACAGCATTGGCCTTTATTAACGCGGGCCTTTGGATTGTGGTCGTTGGAAAACTGAAAGATCGGATGGCTTTTAGAGGAGCGACCCAATGGTTGAACTGGATCGCGGGCGGGCTCCTAGTTTCCGCAGGAGCGTTCACATTCAAGTCGATCAGGAATCAGTAGATGTTCAGATATTGCTCAAACGGTGGATGCTGACCAACTCCAGCCGTGCGAAATGGCTGGTTTGTGCAACAAATGCTGCGAACCTTTGGTTCTGCATGCGCAAAAGTCCGGTGTGAGCCCAAAGTTACAGATGCTGCGCTATGTATGAATGACAGCTTTTTGGGATAAGCTCTTAGAATTCAAAGGTCATTTAAACGCGGTGCGATAACAATCGTGTGCTGTTTCACTCTAAATAAGTAAGGTCTGCCTTTTCATAGATCACAAAACCATCTTTCGTAGGCCGTATTTTTTTCTGATCCCAGCAAGCTATTGCTTCATCCAACGTTAAGTTCTGGTTGTGGTCGCGGATGTCACGAAGATACCGTAAGTAATTGTTGCACTCAGCGATCTCACGTCGAAAGGTCGGATCGAGCTTACGGTCCTCTAAAACATGCCAAGCCGATACAGCATCGTCCAGAGTAGCGCCGACATTAGACTTCATCCACTCCATAAAATCCGAGTGACACACAAACTTTCTTCCAATTTTCTGTTTGAAGAAAGATCTGACATTTGGACCAAACGATACACCATGCGTTATGACTGTTTCACCTGTTAAAGCAGCTGACGCCCAAGGAAACTTGTCTTGACGTTTTCGGCGGGAGGTTGTGGGAGGCGGCGTACCGGGGTTATCTAGTGCAAAGAATACACGCGCACGCATCTCCGCTTTGGTTCCGGTAGTAGAAACTTTTAGAAGTTCGCAGAACTGTTCCAGATGCGTTACGGGCCAGTACCAGCGCGCAAATTCCTTTGCACTTAGATGTTCACTGACATGTGGCCGCTTTTCATCGGTTTTCATTTTCAAAGTCTTAGAGCGGCCCTTGGCACAAGTCTACACTACGACCGCTCTGTCCCGCACAGCTGCCGAGGAAAGACGCGCACAAACGCCCGGTTGCGCAACACTCCCCTGCCCCACTGATGCGGCGAAGAGCGTCGCCGGTCTGCGACCCCAACAAACACAGTGCCATTCATCGTGAAAAGTCGCATCCCCTGCCCTGTCCCGCATTGTTGCAAATATATGTTGCGAAATAACTTGATTGAGCAACAAGAAAGCGCAACACTGTTTGTATGAACCTAGGCTATGCCCGCGTATCAACCGACGACCAGGCGACCGCCGCGCAGCTCGACGCGCTGCGCGCGGCTGGATGTGAGCGCGTTTTCGAAGAACGAGCGTCGGGTGGCCGGTGGGATCGGCCGGAGCTGCACCGGATGCTCGATCAGCTCCGCCAAGGCGATGTGCTGATTGTCTGGAAGCTCGACAGGCTGTCGCGGTCTCTAAAAGACCTTTTGACTATCATGGAGAAAATCGACGCAGCTGGAGCCGGATTCCGTTCGCTGACCGAGGCCATCGACACGACCACCCCCGCCGGGCGCATGATGATGCAGATGGTGGGCGTCTTTGCAGAGTTCGAGCGAGAGATGATCCGGGAGCGGACCCGCGCCGGTTTAGAACGCGCGCGCAAGAAAGGACGCCACCCAGGGCGCAAACCAAAGCTGTCGGACGACCAGCGCCAGGAAATCCGCGATTTGGTGCTTTCCGGCAAGCGCACGGAGGCCGAGGCTGCGCGCTTGTTCAAGGTCCATCGTTCCACGATCAGTCGCCTCATGCGGGGGGCATCCGATGCAGCAGCTTGAGATGTTTCCAGAAGACATCCTCATCGAACGCGTGGACCCAGAAGCCAATATGTATAGGTTCTACCGGCTGCGCCTCATGCCAGACCTGTTCGGTGGTGTGTCGCTATTGCGCGAGTGGGGTCGGATCGGCACTCAGGGGCGGCACCGGATTGAGCTGTTCGAAGATGCAGGTCGCGCGACCGACGCGATGGTCGCGCTCTATCGCGCCAAGCAAAAGCGTGGGTATCAGCTCACCGGATGAAACAGGACCAGGCGGCAAACCCCTGCCCCGCCATAGCCGCCGTTCAAACTGAGCGCGGCGAAGGTCTCGAAGGAGCCCAATTTGCCAAATGCTGCAATGTGCATGGATGTCCGGTTTTCGAGATGCGAACAGAAGATACCAAAATTAAGGCCACGCGAGTATCAGTATCGCTAAAACTACTGAAATATTGCTGAACAGAACCAATGTCATGAGGTTCGCAAACCCTGCAACGGCAAATGCGATACGATAACCTCGAGATGCCTTTAAGAAGAAGGTCAGGTTTAGTAACGCCAGGAACGCTGCTGCGGAAAGGGCGATGATCAAACGGGCTTGGCCCGGCTCAAATGTGAGAAGCGCAAAATGAAAGATCAAAGGCAAACCAAGGTTCACTGCAATCAATTTAGACAGTTGTCCTTGGACCTGCGATACGCGTTCTGTCATCCTTTTTTGCCTTCCTATGTACTCCTCAATATCGCCTATTTATGACAGCGACAAATTGGGTTCCACACCGTGCCCCGCTATTTCGAGGTTTGACGTGGTAGTGTTTGGCCCAAAGCCAACGACAAGTTTAGATTTTCCAAACTTGCTAGAGCCGACCTCAGCGCATCCGTAGAGAATGCGCTTTGTCCCGCACGAAGTAGGTCAGTAGCCCAGTCTCTTCCGAATAGCTGCGCCGCAGTAATATGGCGCGCTGCATAGTAGCCTTGGTAGTGATCGGTCTTTCATCCATTCTGCGGCGATATCTGCGAGGGCATTCGGACTGAAGAACCAACAGTGCTACTGTGCGCGACTTCAATTATTGGCATTGAAATCCACCAGCTCACGCCCCCGCAAGGTGCAGCGAACATCCCTGGTCGCATAGACGATGTCCGGATTTACCAATGACATGTCGATCTCGTAGGAAAGGTCAACTGACTTGACATATTGGCCAGTTACAGACTGAGAAATGATCTTTCTCACAGGGTGTTCAAGCCTACTTCGTGCATGTCCATCACAAATCTCGGCTGCCAGACCAACCCCGATGGTCGCCTCTGTCCGTGCCAGATCTCTTTCCACTTCGAACTGTTGAGAAACCGCTGTGCTTAAGCTCACGCAGTGCATGAATTCCGCAGTACCTCTCTTGAACCCGGATTGGAGGCACGCCCTTTCCGACGGCGAGTATCGGCTGACGTCAGATGTAACCACCGAAGTACTCCCGTCTGGGTTACAGGCAGCAACAAGAGCAATTGAAAGCAAGATTAATGCTCGCATGGCAATTTCCTTAATTTTGGCAAAACTTCTGCAACTTGGGTGTTCAGAACCAAGGTTTTCAAGCTGACTTTGTCTTGCTCGGTTCTGGTCTTGATGTCCAGATGTTTTCAGAGGGTTTTAGCTGATTTACTGAATGGGTCGCCGAACCGGACATTGGTGCAAACGCAGCGAATGTCTCAAAAGTCCCGATTCTGTGGAAAAACAACGTGTTGCTGGCGCAGAAAGTAGCGATCCGAACTGGGCGCGAGTGCCTTTCTGATCAGGCTTTGCGCGTTTGCTGCGGTGCAGGATAGATCTTGGCCAGTTTGCGGAGGTTCTGGGCGGTAGCGGCGAGGAGGAATTCGTCATTGGCGCCGCATGGACCACGTAATCGGAGGCGACCCAAGCCAAGGATCCGTTTGAGGTGAGCAAAGAGCATCTCGACCTTCTTCCGCAGCTTCATCGAGACGTCGTATTGGCGGGTCTTGGCGATGTCGCGGGCAACCTGGCGGGCGTCTTCAGTTTCTTCGCGGCTAATTTTGCGGGCATCAGCGTTTGGACAACACTTGGCTTTGGATGGGCAGACCTGACAGACCTCTTTCAAGGCGCGGTAGCGAGCTGTGCCCTTGCCGGTCGGCCGTCGGTTCGGGTCTGAGTAGTTGCGACGGAACTGTTTGAGTTCATGCCCCTCGGGGCAGATGTATTGATCGTTCTCCGCGTCCCATTCAAAGTCGGCGCGAGTCCAGGTTCCGTCGTTGCGTCCGGACTTGTCGAACACCGGAATGTGCGGCGCGATCTGGCGTTCGACCAGCCAACCGAGAAGCGGCCCGGTGCCATATGCAGTGTCGGCGATCAAGCGCTCTGGGTGCAAATCAAACTTCTGCTTCACCCGGTTCAGCATGGTCTTGGTCGATCCAACCTCGGCTTGCCGGATCGAGCGGGTCGCTTCCACGTCAACTATCACGCCGTGGTCTGTGTCGATCAGGTAGTTGTCAGAATAGCTAAAGAATGCAGGCCCTTTGCGTGCCGCCGTCCATTGGCTCGCTGGATCGGAATGGGATGTGAACTTCGGCTGCACTTCGCTGGCCGCGCCGAATGCAGCCTCATCCAGCGTGTCGAGATACTCACGCACGGCGCGGGGCGCATCCGCCGGGTTGATGTCCGAAGCATCCCACTCTTCCTTTGGGGTGGAGTTCTGTTTGTTCGCATCCGCCTCGATCAGGCTGGCATCAATTGCCATGCGCTGGCCACTGACCAGACCTTCTTCGATGCACCGCGCAACGGTCATCTCAAACAGATGACGCAGTAGTTCGCTCTCACGGAAACGCCCATGCCGGTTCTTGGAAAACGTTGAATGATCCGGCACGCGATCATTCAGATCGAGACGGCAGAACCAACGATACGCGAGGTTCAGATGCACCTCTTCGCAAAGCCGTCGCTCAGAACGGATGCCGAAGCAGTATCCCACCAACAGCATGCGGATCAGTAGCTCTGGATCAACCGATGGACGACCAGTATGGCTGTAGAAATCGGCCAGATACTGGCGGATGTCGCTCAGATCGACGAACCGATCAATCGAACGCAACAGGTGATCTTGAGGGACATGGTCTTCCAGAGAAAACTCGTAAAACAGCGACGCTTGCGCTTCCTGCCTCGGTCCCATCATCGCCAATCCCTCCCCACAGGGCGAATTGAATCAGCAGATCATCCGTCGATCAAGAAAGAGTTTTTCAACAAAATATCCCTATAGCTGTCATCGGAGGGCGTCTTGGTTGAGCTGCGCCGCCGCAAGTCCGCTTCGAGCCCATATTGACTATTGTCAAATGCACGATTAGCCGTTCTCGAATGCACCAATCCACGCAGGGCCAAGAGAACTAAGTGTTTATTCGTTTCGTTTCGCAAACCAACGTCCAAATGATGTCATTCCGCGAAGGCTTTTTCGTGCCTGCCTACCAGATGCGCGAGGATCCAGACGTTGATGCTTTCACGAAAGAGCAACTTGAAGAGATACTCGCGTGGTTTCGAGAGAACCTGCCGATTCCGGACCGTTTCAGTCGCAAACAAGCGGACTTAGATGAGGATGACACATATGGTTTGAGTTGGTTCAAAGACACGGCCAAGGAGCATCTTGCAAGATCCTATGAGCTTATCAGTTTGATGGAAATCTACGGGCATACGATCGAAACCATCCGAACGGATCGGGTTGGATTTGTTGTTTACGAAGATGACTTTCAGATCGTTGCAGAGCCCTTCAGAGACACACCGAGGTAAGAGTGAAAAGACCATTGCAGCAACAGCCCTTTGGGCGGCAATTGCTGGGCCGTCTGCCGCCGATGACACTTGGGACGCAGCCCTTGTCAGTGGCGGCGCGACCAATACGCAAGGATATTCGGAAGTCAGGCTTGCCGTTGCAGGTGATTTTATCCGCATTCCGGCGGTGCGTTTCACCATGGGCAACAATGACCTTAGCCCGCGTATAGCGCGTGACACATTCCATGCAACGCCCGAGCACCCCGTGAACTTGTCAACCTACTGGATTGCCAAGACACCCGTTACAATCGCCCAGTTCCGGGCATTTGTTGATGCGACCGGATATGTCACCGACGCAGAACGGCCTGGTGCAGATGGGCCTTGGGTCTATGATTTCGACGAACGTGGTTTTATCGCGAAACAGGGGTATAACTGGCGCAATTGTTTCGCTGATATCATTGCGCGCTATCCTGAAATTCCGTTCACCGATGCACATCCCGTTGCATGTGTCAGTTGGAACGATGCAATCGCGTTTGCGAACTGGGTTGGCACCGAAACGGGTCTAACGGTGACGCTGCCGTCAGAAGCGCAGTGGGAATATGCGGCACGAGGGGCTGATGGTTGTATATACCCGTGGGGCAATACGCCGTCAGACAGGCGGCAGGCCAATTACGCCGATGATAGCTTTGCGAAATACTTCGCCCATATCGAGCAATCGCTTGTCCATCGCGGCATCAATGATGGATATCCGCTGACTTCACCCGTCGGGCAGTTTCCATTGGGCGCTTCTCCGTTCGGTGTCTTGGATATGGCGGGCAACCTGACCGAATGGGTCTATGACGGAGAATATGATTACCGCCCAACAGAGCAGACAGACCCATTGGCACGTCGCGGGCAAGCGCGGATGCAAAAGGGCGGCGATTGGTCCTCGTCAGCAGGTCGGCCCGACCAAAGACCGGACGAGCTTGAAGGCGGGCACAACATTCGCGCCGATGCGCGTCAGGCGGATGAAGCGGGCAGTTCGGATGACCACATGGGGTTTCGGCTGGCCATCGTGCAAACTTCGCGCTGAACAACGCGTGGTGCGCGCCTTCTGCTATTGGAGTTTTTCCCAGATGGTCTCGAGGTGTGGAATGAATTCTTCGCAAAACTGAATTTCGATCTTTTGTGGATCGTAATAGGCGTTCGCCTCACCGCAAGATAGCACGACCACACCCAC
This sequence comes from uncultured Paracoccaceae bacterium, assembly GCA_937884725.1. GTDB lineage: Bacteria > Pseudomonadota > Alphaproteobacteria > Rhizobiales > Amorphaceae > Acuticoccus. The sequence continues at coordinate 5,792 of CAKZYH010000231.1, read as the reverse complement.
ATCCCGAGGCAGCGACAGCGTATCATTCATGTCGCTGACCTCTTGCTGCATGATGCGATCCAATAGCCCATTGGGCGCGCTGCCCTCATATTCGTAGACCAGTTTGCCAGCGTTTTCCGCGACTTCCATTTCATCGAAAATGAGGGACCAGCTAGAGTTTGCCTGATCAAATTCCTCGGGGCAATATTCAGCGCGGTCCTGTGGAAGGCCAAGTTCAACAGCTAGGTCATCTCGTTCATCAGGGTTCGCGCCATAGAACAAACAAACATGATTGTAGTACCGCTGTTCGTCTGGGCCATGGGTCGACCAGTAGGCAATTTCTTCTGTGCCCTCGGGATCGTTGATAAACCCGAACGCGCTATCATAGGCCAATGCCTAGGCGGCTTCTTCCTCATATAGCGCGTCAATTAGTAATACCGACATCACATCCGCAGCATCCTCCTCTTGGCCAAAGATCGGGACGTTCATCTCGCTGATCACGGCATGACCAAGTTCGTGATAGAAGATCGAGCGAATATTTGCGTCTACTAAAGCTTCCTTTGCAGACATATCTTGGGCGATGGCATTGGTTGCATGCAGAGCCGCAAGGATCAAAAAGTAGTGTTTAATTTGCATGTTTTACCTGGTCCAAATGGCAGTCCAAGAAGCCTTTTTCTGAGTTAGTGCATCTCTTTGACAAGGTCGACCCTGATCACAGGTGTGTGTCCCCAAATGGAGAAGCAGACGTTTGCCACCGTGTGGTAAAGGGCAGCTTTGTCCCCAGTTTGCAAGTTCATGTACGACGCAGCGTAGGGTCACTATGCGGTCAACAATGGCTGAGATTCCTTAGCGCCTTATTCTGCACTCAGGCCACCCGACAAATTACACCACCTTGACGGAAGTGACCGAAGTCGAGCCCTAGAACTTCCACTCCTGATCCCGAATAAACTGCAACATGTTGATGCACCGTAGGTCGCGCTTCCCGCAGACATCTGGAATGCGCGGGCTTCTTTCTGACCCAAATGCTTCCTCTGTCACAACGACTAGGCGCGGGTTGTGAGACAGCGCGAGCGAGATGACCATCGGATCAGCGCCAGACTTCCCCTTTTTGGTGTCTACCAGGCGCGGAAACTCGGCCATGATGCTGGATAGCTCCGCCTCATACTGATCCAGTTCGACAAACAGGGCTGGCCGATCCTTGGCCCAAGCAAACAGGTCATCATGCTTGCGTTCCAGTTCTTCCAGAACGTCGTAAGCGGCGAACAACCTCCCCGCTTCGATCAACTCATCAAGCCGCTTGTCCCAGAGATCAGGAAGGATATCGGGCGGGTAGCTTCGCTGATAGGCGTGGACGAGAGCGCTCGTATCAATGCTGTACTTAAAGTCAGAGGCCATGCGTTATCCCGTGAATGCCCGTTCTTCGAGCTTCGGGAAGTGCCGAATTCGTAGGTTGTTGAAATAGCCTGATGCCTCGTTCAACGTCATCAGGTCCTGGCGCACACTGTTGAGTACCAGCCTGACAAAAGGCCGACCAAGTTCAACAAATACATCCTGCGGCGGGTTCTTGCTGAATTTCTTCTTCGACTCTTTGTATTCTGCCTTCTGGCGCGCTTTCAGAGCGCGCCATTCTTCGTTGTATTGCTCTGCCTTCGCTCGGTAAAAGCCAAACGTTGTGCGTTCAAAGGTTGCTAGACGCCGCAAGAAGGCTTCCCGGCTGACGCCGAACTGATCGCTCACGGTGCGGATATCACTGTCTGACCAGTCCGTTGACTTACCCGGATGTGCCCGCACCATTGGAGCGCTGAGAACATGTTCTTTCGGCATAAGCGCAGCCGCCGCGACATGATTGCAGAAGACCTCTATCCGCTGTTCTTCAGGAGGGCGTGTGGTGTCCACGTCCAGGTCAGAGACACCGCTTAGATTGAGTAGCAGGTGCGAAAACTCGTGCAGCAGACTAAAGGTTCTGCGGTTTGGTACATCCCCCCGGTTTACGGCGATAATGGGCAGCACTTCCGCAGCGAGTGCAAAGCCGTTGACCTCATCCGTCTCTACTCCGCTCATCTGGAAAACCAACACGCCATAAGCCTCGATAGCACGCCGCCATGCCTTAAAAGGTTCAAGTGCCCCTTTTCGCCGCCATGTCCTTTGGTCGGAGAAATTGACCCCAAGAGCTTTGCGCACATCTGCGCCGACAGTCTCGGGATCATCTCTTAAAGAAACTGTCAGGCCGAACTTTTTGAGATCGTCCCCGGCCGTCTGATACAGGTCGAGCGCCACTTCACGGCGTTGCTGCGCGCGCTCCATCTCAAAGCGCAATGTAGGCGAGTATGCACCCAGCCGGTCCCCCGGCAATCTGCGCAGGTCGCGCATCGGCTGGAAGCCTTCTGGCGGCTCAGGCATATAGAATAGGCTGACAGGACGAGTATACAGATTTGCGATATTACGAAGTTGCTTGATAGTTGGTTTCAGATCGTCGTCAGCATCTTCCCAACTGAGATAGCGTTCCTCTTTCACGTTGAGCTTTCGCGCGGCTTCCTCCGGTGAATACCCGGCCTGTTTCCGCGCCCAAACAAGCACGGACTCAGTGATATTGGCGCGTGGTGTTGGCATCAAAAAGCTCGCTATCTACATGAGTATCGTAGTGGAATTTATGAGACGACAAAGCTGGACTACTCGTCATTTCAAGAATTCTTGAACAACCGACGGTTTCTTGGAAATCAGCGCGAGCAATACCTGAGCCGGTCCCGTAGGACTGCGCCGCCCGTGCTCCCAATTCAATAACGTCCCTTTAGCAACGCCGATACTGCGGGCAAACTCTGCCTGGGAGAGACCTGTCGCGGCACGTACCTCGGCGACATCAATAGCCGGAACGGCAATCTCGTGAACACGGGCATCAGCCCCCTGCCCTTTTGAGAATGCCTTAGCTTCTTCGAGACCTTGCTTGATGCTTTCGAATGCACTCATTGTTTCTCACTCCACATGCTCACAATCTCCTTGCTCAACTCGACGGCTGCGGCTTGTTCCTTTGGGGTCAGGTTCGCCTTTTCATTCTTGGCGAAGACCGTAACCAGGAAGATCGGCATATGCCGACCACCAAAGACGTAGATCGTCCGAAACCCACCGCGCTTCCCCCCGCTTTCCCGAGGGATACGCACCTTTCGCAACCCTCCGCCGAGCGAGGTCCCTGCTTCAGGGTTTTCGGCGATCCACACGATGGCAGCTTCGCGCTCATCATCGGACATGACTGCTTTGGCCCGGCGCTGGAATTCCGGAAGCTCTACAACCGTCTGCAACCTAGTCATCAGATATACGTCATTGACACATATGTCAATGACACACTCATGTCACTTTCCCGTTTTGGTATGCGACAAGCATGTCAGCCAATACATCATTGAGCCGCCTGCCCTCTTTGTCTCTCAACTCGTTGAGCTGATTTCGGAGGTCTGAGGAGACATAGATGCGCCAGTACGTCATGTCTTCGTTTAACGGTGGCCGCCCACGCCTTGGAGCTGACGATGGCTGCGCTGTGTCGGTGGAACGATTGAAGCCGTTTGCACGTCCTGCGGCCGCGACGGCTTCAGCGTCTGCCCTTGGACGAGAGCTTTTCTTCTTGCGCTTTAACCCTGCCCCAATCTTTGGCACTTGGGGCTCTTCTTGGTCGTCGTCGCTCAGATTCAGAAACGTCCCTGCCATCACTGTGCCTCCAGTATCTCTGCCAGCTCTTTGCCAAGCCGAGCGGTGTTGCTGATCGCGCTCTTCACAGACTGACTGTCTTGCAGTTCAAAAAGGGTTCTGCCCTCTGCCATAACCCTTTCAAAAGGCGCTCTTCGCATGAGTTCGGTTTGCAGGCGCTCCACCCCTGCCCCGTCCAATTCAGCTAGCAGCTCTTTGTGAGAGGTCGTGACGATTGCGGCGTCAGTCTGCGTGACCAGGATGCGAGCTGGCACAGTTCGCCTGGCGGCACGGCCCGCGTCCCGGATCATTTTGAGGGCCGCACCTGCCGCATCACCGTCCAAGGCACTCGGCCGCATCGGAACAATGCAAAGATCGGATGCCGAAGCGGCGTATGACGCCATAAGGCCCGCCACACCTTCAAGATCAACGAACACCAGATCGTGGTCATCACCCGCTGACTCCAGTGTATCGAGAATGGTGCTGTCAGAGGGGTCTGAGATCACCTTGAAAGGTGCATCCCCAAGGTTCTCTTCGTTGCGCTTGCCCAACCAGACACGTGCAATGCTCTGCCGGGGGTCAGCGTCAACGATTGCAATCGAGAGGTCTTCATTCTTCGCGAAAACTGACGCCAACGTCAGTGTCGCTGTAGATTTCCCACAGCCACCCTTGGGTGAGAGGACGCTTACAATCATTTGTCTGCTCGTTGTTTTTCTCTTTTATGTGACGTGCCACAAAATATGTCACGTCATTTTTTATATGCGGCATATTTTATAACGTGCTATTTTATACGGCATATAATATGTCCTACTGCTGGCGCGCGGCCCATTTGCGACAGAACCCGATGAAGGCGCTGTCTGGGTTTCGCGGGGGCTCCATCCCTTGTTCAAGCAGGCCCATAACCCACTCTCGCCACTCCAATTCAATGGCATACACATCCCACCCAGGTGCCGCTTGCCGGGCGGCCTCAAAGGTTTCTGGCATGAGCTTGGTCGTGAAACCCAAACCGGCGATGACCTGTTGTGAAACGCGGCTGCGGAACGACACCATGTCGTACTCCATGCTCACCGAATAGTCGGGCAGGTGGTCAAAATCACATAGGGCACGAACGGCTAGCCGGAAGTTACGAATGGCATCGCTTGACCCACACTTCTTTTGAAGCTTCTTCAGCCCGATCTGCCACGATTCTTTCGAGCCGCAGTGCTTTCGCGCGATCTCATAAATCCGGCGCTCGATTGGCTTGCGAAGGCGAAAATAGTCTGGGTGAAGGGTCAGGACTTCGTTGGCCTCAATGGCCTTGAATAGCCATTCCGAAAGCTTGAGGCCCCATTCAGTAACGCGGCCGTCATGCCGCTTACGCTTGATCTTTGCCCCCTCAATCAGGCCAAATGCCTCCCAGGTTTCTTCGCCACCAGTCTTGATCGTCGTCCTGAGACGGGTGCTGTCTAGGCGATCCAAGGAGTCACGCAGCAAATCATAGTCGTGGCCGCCGGTGTGACGGTTACTGAACTCCAGAAAGTCCTGTGCCTGGAACTGGATTTCGCGGGAGTAGGGGCGGCCCTCGTTGCGAGCCGCCATGATTTGGCTGATTGCAAAAATCAGGATGTCCTTATCATAGATGTTGGCGATGCCTTTCGGGCCCGGCGTAACCTCCAAGACAACATCGCCATGCTCGTATCTTTTGATGTCTCGGATTGGCTTCTTCGACAGCGTGAAGATCGGATGCTCCATAGACGCCATGTCGCTTTTGATGACAGCATCTGCCACATCGCAAATGAACAGGTTCGCTTGCGGATGGCGATCCGGGAGGAGGGGGCGTTGGTCTTCATCCATGAATCACCTATCGGGATAACGGCTGCACTGATATTGCTATCGGGATATTAGCTGCGCCACAAGAGCTATCGGGATAACGGCTGCATTTTCTCGGATATTACCTGCATTCTATCGGGATATTAACTGCACTGCATTTCCACAAGTGACTGGAATAATTTGCTGAATCCGACATCTGTGCGGCCGTAACACAGATTCTAACACATATATAACACCCAGCTTCGCAGCCAACGCTGACCCGCTGGCCGCCTAACCCAGAGCACCCCATCTCAAAAACGCCCCTCACCTTTGCGGGAAAAGGGCGCTTGGAG
>CAKZYH010000230.1 GCA_937884725.1 uncultured Paracoccaceae bacterium | reverse complement strand
GAAATGATCTGTGCATCCGTCACCGCAAGCACCGGCGGCGCATCCAAAATCACCATGTCATATTGGGCACGCAGATTCTTGACCAACTCGCCAAAACGAGCCGAGGCCAGAACGTCGGCCGCATTAATCGCTGCCGAGTTCCGGTCCGCTTGATTGGGGAGCACCGTGAGACCCGTTCCGGAATCCACTAAGGTTGCTTCTTCCAGCGTCGCTGATCCTTCCAAAACGCCCCGGACGCCCCGGCTACTTTTCGCCCGTTCTCCGAAAAACGCATGCAGCGATGGACGGCGCAGATCACAATCAACAATGATCGCCGACCGACCCATCTGCACACTGGTGGTGGCCAACAACAGCGCTGAGGTAGACTTGCCCTCACCCGCAACACTGGAGGTCATCATGACCACCTCAGGTGGTTGATCAAGGTTGGAGAACAGAACGCTTGTGCGCAAACCGCGCATCGCTTCCGCAAGCCCGGAGGTCGGCTTGTCAACGACAGTACGCATAACATCCCGCCGCGAGCTCGCACCAGCGACCCTCGGCAATACCCCCAGCACGGTTAGTCCGGTCTGGGTTTGGAGATCATCCACCGAGCGGAACGTGTTGTTGAGGCGCTCCACAAACACTGCGAGGCCAAAGCCCAAACCGCCGCCGAACAGCAACGCTATTGCGATGATCCGCTTGGCATACTGGGTGTCCGCTTCCTCCGGGACTTCGGCCGGCGACAAAATCACCGCATCAGCTTCCTCCAGCAACTGCTGCTGGGTGGTTTCTTTGAGACGACCGAGAAAGTTCTCATAGATCAGCCGGCTCGCCTCAGCTTCCCTTTCCAGTTGGCGCAGCCGAACCTCATCACCACCCTGTTCAATAATTTGCTGTTCTATGTCGCGCACTCTCGCTGTTAGATCTTCCTGCTCGCCTTGTGCGCTCCTCAGTTCACTCTCCAGCGCTGCCACAATCCGTGCTGCCTCACTGCGTACAGCTGCTCGCGCCGCGGCAAGCCGTACATCCAACACCTGCACACGCTCGTGGTCGGCCGATACCAGACGTAACAATTCGGCGCGATCGGCAAGCAGGGCTAGTTCGCGCTCTCGCGCCGCTAGCACAGTACGCGAATCTTGGAACTCGGCAACGATACCAATGGCATCAGTATCGTCACTGGCGTTGGACGCGCGCCGGAAACGAGAATTGGCCTGCGCAACCCTTGCAGTGGCTTCCGATAAAGCTCTATTGAGTACTTCCAGTTGCTGACGTAGCACCGCTGTTGTCTGCCCCGAACGCTCCGCCAGCTGGGTTGTGTAGGCGTTTACCGCAGCTTCTGCGGCACTCACCTCTCCCTCCAACTCGCCAACACGCTCAGACAACCACCGTGTTGCTTCGCGGGTCGCCGCTAACTTGGTGTTTAGCTGAGCCGTGATATACTCGCGCGCAATCGTGTTGGCCGTGTCGGCCGAAAGTTTCGCTCGATCGGTCGTTACCGAAATGCGCAGCACCTGTGTGAGCGGCACCGCTTCAATGTTCATCTGCTCGAGCAAAATGTTCCGCGCCTGCACTCGGACCGCCGCCAAGGCGTCCGCTTCGCTGAGTGGCTCGGCAACAGGCTCCAACGCAATCATACCCAAATTGATGAGGAGGTCCCTTGGCACATAGGTGCGCCAGTCCAGCCAGGATTTCAGCCGATCTGCAAACCACGTCCGGTCCACCAGGCTTGGATTGAATGTTGGAAAGCGCTCCAACCGCAGGCGTTCCACCACACGGTCGAGCAGATTGGTCGACCGAATGATTTCCAGCTGGTTGGCAACTGCACCGCGATCCCCAGTCGCCTGGATCACATCATCGATATCGACGGTATTGCGCTGATCCGGTGCAAACAGCACAGCGGTGGTTGCTGTGTAAGTTGGCTTCGCGCTGATAATTATCAGCACTGCCACAGTGGCACAGAACAACATGCCTACCAGAATTTTCCACTTCGCCCGCCAAACGAAACGAACAGCCTCACGGACGGCGGCGCCCGTATCCGGGTCCTGCAGCCGGTCTATGCTCGTCAGCCCGCCCGGTTGACCGTAATTCATCACATGCAGCCCGTCGCAATTATGACATACGAGACAGTGGTTCTCCCCAACTGCGAGCCGGAGTCAAATCAATCAACACTCCACCGACCGCAGCCGACAAGGCTACCGCTGAAGACAAGCAAAGCTCCTAAAACCACGTCGCTCATCAATCACTTAAAACACGATCGACAACACGCATAGGCCAAAATGCGCAAACCAGGGCGGCCGACAGACAGGTAATTCATAGGATTATAGCTGCTAGCAATGTATGCGTTGACAGCTGTCAACGGAACATCGATTATGGAATTTGTCTAAAAGAAGCCTAATTTCACATCCGGTCTTAGCCGCCACACATTCGCGTTATGTCGAACGCGCCCTCGCCTGAGCGGGTGCACCGGAGAAGGTGGCTGAACTGGCGTGATATTCCGCCAATAAAGTCGCAAGGCGCTCTTCGACAAACACACCAAAGCCTGGAGCGCGGCGCTCATCGATGGTGATGGAAAGCCGTTGCCCGCTGCGCACCACATTGACCGGGCCGCCTTTACAGCTCTCCGGAGGCGTCTCGTTGGCGCTCGCCTTGTGGTCTGCCTCCAACGTGGCGAGAAGGCCCTTAAAGCGCTGAT
>CAKZYH010000229.1 GCA_937884725.1 uncultured Paracoccaceae bacterium | reverse complement strand
GCCGTGTAGATCGCCCACAGTGCCCAGACGACCGCGAGAACGAACAAGCTGTCCTCAGATCGGAAGCCAATCAGCAAGATCCCGATGATTGGCCCAAGCGCATAGCGGATACGTCGCGGCAGACAGGTGAACGGCAGAGCAAATGCAAAATGCAGAACCTGGGCAACAACCGACATCGACGCGCTGCGGTCGCGTTCATCCGTTCCCGTGTCACGATTAAAGGGTTTGCCGATATCGGTCATGAAAGGTCTCTGAATTCCAACTCTTTGGGTTATATAGGAGCTAAAAGGTCAACTATCTTGTCGAGTTAGAGTAACCGTGACAAAGCCCCCGGAGGAAATCACCTACGAGCAGCTGCTTGGCCGCCATCGGCAGCACAAGGACGCGGCTGCAGAGGTAATCCAGCACTGGCGCACCCGGGCTGAGCGAGCAGAAGCTGACAACAAGACCCTTGAACGCGCCCTACGGCGCACTGAAAGGCTTCTGGAACAAGCGCAAACGGGGCAGGAGGCGCAAGAGTACGCAGAGGCGGCAAAGGCCAGCCTGGAGGAACTCCACGACGCTCTCGCCCGTAGCGAAGCGTTAACAGGCGAGCTCGAACGGGAACGTGGTGTGACGAAGGCGCTGCGCGCAGAACGCGACGAGCTACGGGCCAAGCTTTCATCAGAGGATGGCCCGGCGACCCAAGAAGAGGTCGACGACATGGCCAACCAGATTTTCCCGGTTGATCGGCTCAAACCTAAGAATGACCCCATGGCCGAGCTCAACAACCTAATCGGGCTTGAAACGGTCAAAGACGAAGTGCGCAATCTCGTGGCAACAGCGAGGGTTCGCGCCGAACGTGAGCGCCACCGGTTAGCGACAACCTCGTCCTCACTGCATCTTGTGTTCACTGGGAACCCAGGCACCGGCAAAACTACGGTCGCCCGGATCATCGCTCGGTTTTATCACAGCTTAGGCCTATTGAGTGGCGCGGGCTCCGTCGAGGTGACGCGCGGCGATTTAGTCGGCAGCTATGTCGGGCAAACTGCCCCAAAGACTCGTGCCGTGGTCGAACGTGCCCTGGACGGCGTGTTGTTCATCGATGAAGCCTACAATCTGGTGCGTCCGGGCGTTGAAAAGGATTATGGAGCTGAGGCGCTGGAAGAGCTTCTGAAAGCCACCGAGGACTATCGGGATCGCTTGGTGGTGATCGTCGCAGGCTACCAAGACGAAATGCGGACGTTCTTCGAGCATGGCAATCCGGGCCTAGCCTCGCGTTTCCGCACGCGCATCCAGTTCCCAGATTACGATCCAGAAGATCTAGTGGCGATCTTTGATCGGTTTTGTGCAGATGGCGATTATGAGCTAACCGATAAGGCGCGGCCTCAGCTCGCCAAGTGCTTGGAGCAGATTCATGACGCGCGTGAGCCCCGGTTTGGCAATGGTCGAACCGTCCGGAACCTCTTTGAGACGGTGATCCAACGACAAGCCCGGCGCTTAACCGCTGGTAGCCCAAACCGGATCGCCAAAGAAGCGCTTGCAACGATCTCACTGCGAGATATCCCAACCTACAAGGAATGGATGAAGATACAGGCGGGTGGCTAAAGCTCGTGGTCTCATCCCGTTTCTTTAGTCAGGGCAGTGCCGATCTGGTATTTTCATAAGATGACCGACAGCGCACACCCGACGCTTGAAGAGACCATTGCCCTGGCCGCTGAAATCCATGGAAGCCAGACTGATCTAAGCGGTGCCCCTTACATCGCTCATCTTGCGCGCGTTGCCGCGCATCTAATCAACCAGTTTCCCATGGCGAGCATCGCTGAGCGCCACGCGGTCTGGCTTCATGATTGCCTCGAGGACACCCATATGACCCCGGCCGATCTAGCCGCGCACGGCTACGGTGCGGCGGTCATAGAGTTGGTGGAAGCCGTGACGCGGCCAAAAGGGCAGGGGGCGACCTATCAGTCGTGGATTGAAGGCCTCGCGGCGGCGGGTCCGATCGGTGCCATCCGGATCAAGATCGCGGATTTGGCCGACAACAGCGACCCTATCCGTCTCGCGTCCTTGGAGCCGTCACAAGCGGCTTCTCTAGGCCAACGCTATGCGCGGGCCCATGAAGCGCTAGAAGGTGCTCTGGAGGCCCGTGAGGGCGCTCTGGAGCGCGAGGAGGGTGAGCAGGGCTTCCTTGCGCGTATCCCCTTCTCCGTCCCGCTCAGCCACGACGACGTCGTGACCTTGGCAAAAGCGGCGGCGATTGCTGATCGAGACGCCGTCGCGTTTGTCGAGGAAGAGATTGTCTCCTTGGCGCGCCTCATCCTCTGGCATCCCAATCTCGATCATGTCGAGTTGGCCCGACATCGTGTTGAGAAATTCCGCGCCTTCGAGCGGGCGTTCGTCACCGGTGATGCTGTCGATACCGCCATACGCGATTGGGCAGCGCTTGAAGCCGTGCGCTGCACCGCATCGCCTCCCGCGCCAAGTTCTGTTCACCCGGGACCGGCGCGTGAAAAACGGCCAAAGAGCTGATCTAGCGTCATCGTTGAATTCGGCGACGACCGCAGTCGTCTGTCGCCCCATCCAAAGCCGCTTAACGGATCAGTACCGGCCTCATCGAGGTCGGTACTGATCCTCGCCGTTCACGGTCGCCACTCGGCTGGGCCGATGCCCGTTACCGTCTCAAAGTGGCGGGCGGCTTCGGCTCGAGCCTCGGTAAACTTGGCGAGCTGCTCAAAGGCAGCGGCGGCACGATCCTCAAAACTGGCTGCGCCCATAACGAGAGCACCGGCGAGAAGAGCGTTGGTGACGAGCTTCGATATCATGTCCTGATCTCCTGTTCCTGATAGGCCGACACCGGGTCAGCCCGGCGGCGACGCGGCGCTGAATCGACCAGGAAGCAACCGGCGAAGGCCACCGAAACGCGGAGGGTCCGGCTTTGGCTGGAAACCGGGTTGGCAGGTGGCGTTGGTCGGTGCCCTGGGCACAGAGAAAGCCGCAGCCGATCGGGCGTGACCTGTCAGGCGGCTCGATTGGGAACGGACGGAGCAGGGCGCTGGTCCTTAGAACGGAACTCAAACAACGAACGGATCGTCTTGTGGTTTGCCTTGCGCAAAGGCTCGGCCTGCAATCGGACACTTCGTTGTCGAACTGCCCGCGACCGAGCCTCACGAAGGGCGTTGCCCCTCGTGGCTCCCTACCAGGCTTAGCCAGCCTGGACCGGCGGGTGCCTGGGATAACCTGCATGGCCAGGGGCCTAGAATTGTGCGAGTCGAGATGTTAAATGTTGTTAGTGCGCACTTATGGGTTTGTACCAAACCCGTGCGCTCCCGGCCCGCGATGCGAGCCGGGCAGGAGGCCTCCGAGCCCCTGCACCCTGGTTCGGAAGACCCCCTTTGGGGTTCCGAAACCTCCCCGCGTCAGGAGGGTGGCCAGCCCCCTTCCGACACCTTCCCCCGCTCGGGGTTCCGCCCCGAGAAGCGGCCAGAGGGGCAACCGCTCGCCCCCCTCGTAAACCCGCAAGGTGGGGACCCCTACCGCCAGAGCCTTGTTGCCCTGGACCAACCCCGAAAGGGCCTTGCCCCTTCGGACTACCCGCACCGGGTTTCGCCCCGGTATTCGCCCGGAGATTGGTTGCGCCTGGCCCGTCTCCGGACCTCATGACCAGGCGCTTTGCATACGATGGTGTGTTGCTCACAGGAGGCATCTCGGGCGTGGCGATCTTCTCGCTCAACCACAAATCCGTAGGTCGCGCGACCCACGCCGCGGGCACCGCGTCAGCGCATGTCCAGTACATCATGCGGCCGCGTGCAGCCTCCGAGATCGTGGCGCACGAAGTGCCCGATCAAGTCGGACCGGCGATGCGCTGGATGGATGAGCAAGAGGAAGCGTCTCGCAAAAACGCCCGTGTGATCGACAAGGTCATGGTCGCCCTACCGCGCGAGCTCGATGCCGTTCAACGCGCAGAGCTAATTCGGGAGTTCGGCGAGGCTGTCACCGGCAATCGGACACCATGGGTTGCTGCCATGCACGACATGGGCAAGGACGCCCAAAATCCCCATGCTCATTTCATCTTCCGCGACCGAGATCTTGAGACCGGCAAGCGTGTGCTCAAGCTCTCTGACAACAAGCGCGATCGCGAAAAAGCCGGGCTCGAACCGAATGGAACGGATTGGCTGCGGCAGGTCTGGGAACTGACGGCCAACCGTGCACTCGAGCGGGCAGGGCACGATCTGCGGATCGATCGTCGGAGTCTAGAAGACCAGGGCATCGATCGCGAACCGGGCGTGCATGTGGGTCCCAAAGCGAATGAGCTGGAACGCGAAGATAAAGTTCCACAGAGCCAAGTTCGACAAGACGAAAATGGGCGTGAGATCCGATGGCCCGAGATTGATGGCGGTAAGAGCCGCGCGACCCACAACCGTGAGATCGCAGCGCGTAACCAGGTCGCCTTCCTAGGGCGCGCCGCGAACGATGACTTCAAGCGTGATGTCGGTAAAGCCTGGGATGCTCTTAAGCGCCGCCAAGAAACCGAACGGCAGCGTGCCGTGAAGCGTCAGGAAGAAGCTCGTCACCGCGAGCGCTCGGTTCTAGAGCGCCGCCAAACAGCTAGGCAGGCCAGCGAATTCGCCGCCGATGAGCGCCGGCGTCCGAAAGGGTTGCGAGGTATGGTACTGCGTCTGATTGGGCGGAAAGCAAAGATCGAAGCTGAGATCGCCGAAGGACAACGACGACGCGCTGATCGCGATCAACGAGAGTGGGAACGCCTTGAAACTCGGCAGGCTGAGCAACAACAGGGCTTAGAGCGTAATCTGGATCGCATCTTCAAGCAGGAACGGTTGTTGTTCAGGGCTGAAGCCAAAACAATCCACGATCGGCACGCTTCACCAACGTCATATGAGCAACGTTTGGTACAACGTGCTGCGTCCAGACAGCGCGACGAGGAGAGTGGCCGCGGCGACGATGAGCGCAGCCGTGGGACTTTCAAGAATAATGGCCCCAAACAGCGTTGAACAAACAGGGCTACGGCGCTCTAAAAGATGGGAACGTAAATCGTGGTTCTATTCAGAACCGTGCCGCAAAATTCATTTGGTACTCAGTCGGTAATGTTGATCATAGTAGAACTGCGGACGCGAACGCGTATCAACGCGCATTGTGTGCGCGCTTCAGAATATTGCGTGCTTCTGTTCCTCAGCCTCTTATGAAGTTGCTAAATGTGGCCTCTACTGGGCCTAAAGCCCCTAGACGCGAAAGGAGCGCAAAATGACCTTATTCCGACTGGCATCTATATTGAGCTCCATGGCGCTTCTGGCAAACCCAGCGATGGCGGAAACGCCACGGTCTGCGGGCTTGCTCGAGTTTGGACCAGGCAATGTGCTGTTTGTTGCAGATTCACTTGATGCCAGCGTCTCTGCGTATACGTTACCCTCTGACGGCTTGCCACCTGAGCAAGCCACTGCTTTTAATCTGCTAGATTTAGATCCGCTGGTCAGCCGCGCACTCGGTTCCGAAGGCCGACTCATCTACGGCGATCTCGCTGTGCACCCCGTCACCCGCAATGCATATGTCTCGGTCACCGCGCGCATAGACGGGATTGAGACACATGCCGTGGTGTCAATAACGCGAGACGGAAGTGTCAGGCGTCTTGATCTCTCGACACTTCCGACGTCACGCTTTGTTGTGGAAGACGCAGCAGATACGGACGTCACGTTTTGGCGCGACATCCCCGCACCTTCTTTGACAATCACCGATTTAGACTACGCAAATGGAGAACTCTTTGTGTCCGGCGTTTCGACGGGAGAGTTTGCCTCGACATTGCGCAAGGTACCGTTCCCGTTCGGCACTGCATCTACATCCAGTAGCATCGAGATTTACCACGCAGCTCACAACCAGAACGAAACGCGGGCACCGATCCGCGCGATGGCGGTTGTGGATCTGGATGGCGTATCGACGACGGTTGCGGCCTATACGTGCACGCCTCTCGTGACCATACCGGTCGATGAGTTGGAAGCTGGAGCCCACGTTACCGGGAAGACCATTGCGGAGCTCGGCTACGGTAATACACCAATTGATGTCATCTCATTCTCGTCAGCGGATCAGCAGGGCAACCTTTCCAACTATGTATTGGTGGTTAACCGCGAAATGGACGCAGATCTTATCTCCTTGGATGATCTTACGGCCGCTGCGGCCGCCCCTGGTCTGTCTGAGCCGGTGCCCTATCTGGGCGCAACATCTGGCGTTCGCACGGTGCCATTGCCTCTTTCTGGGGTGGCACATGTCGCGGATCAAGATGCGCAGTTCCTGCTGGCCATGCGTCGCGATCTCGATACTGGCGCGATGGAACTGGTGTCGTTCAGAAAAGGGTCTTTCTTCCGGCTAAGCGACTTCATCAGCGAATACAACTTCCCAGACTACGCTTATGCAGACGATCCGATGTCTACGGGTGTGCGGATGTTCCAGAATATGCTGAAATCCGACGAAGGATTCCCTGGCGAAATCCGGCAATGAGAACTTTGGGTGTTTGCTTGGCGCTGTCGCTATCACTGACAGCGACAGCGGATGCGAGTAACTGCCCAGCCCAGGCTTCACAGCAAATCGAGATCTATCCGACAGCTGAAGTTCTACCAGCAAACCTGTTGCGGATGTATGTCTACTTTCCGCGCCCGATGGGCATTGAGGAAGGCCTTGGGAACGTACATCTGCTTAACGACAAGGGCGTTGCGATCGAAGGAGCTTTTTTGAGTAATCGAATAGACCTTTGGTCCGCCGATCGACGGCGGTTGACCGTCTTATTCGACCCAGGTCGCGTGAAAACAGGGCTGGCAGCGCACGATCAACTCGGAAGAGCTTTGACAGTTGACCAGTCATACACGCTCTTGGTTTCGGGGGATGCGATGGATGCAGAGGGCTGCGCGATCGGGGCCGACGCGCGACATCGTTTCTCTGTGGAAGCACCTGACACCAAAGCGCCTGCGCCATCTCAGTGGACAGTCACGCCGCCTGCAGCTTCGACAAGGCAAGCATTGGAAATCGATCTCGGTAGCCCACATGACCATGTCTCGCTTGCATACCGCATACGTGTTCTGGACAGCGACGGTGCGATCTTGCCCGGCAAAATTTCACTTGGTGCAGGGGAGAAGACCTGGAATTTTGTGCCGCGCGCGCCCTGGCTAAGTGCAAGCTATTCAGTGGTGATCGATAGCAACTTGGAAGATCTGGCAGGTAATAGGCCTGGACGTCCATTTGATAGATCAGCAGGCCAGGGGCAAAATGATTGGACCAATCATCTGCGATTTGCACCTATAGAGCCTTAGAGATGAGTTGGTTAGCTAGATGATAGAACGCCTTTTGCAGAACTGGGCCTATGCGACGCCGCCTGTCGCTTTGCTCCTGATCGGACTCTATCCCTTCATCGGGTCGGCCATTGAACTCTCCGTCTTCTCCTCGCTGCCGATTTACATGTTCCACCAATATGAGGAACACGATGACAATAGGTTCGCCCGTTTCTTGAACGGCATGATGGGGTCAGAGAAGCATGGTCTATCAGCGCGTGACGTCTGGATCGTCAATGTGATCTTCGTCTGGTTCTTCCTATTGGCCGTGTTTTATCTCTCAAGCATCGACGCGCAGTGGGGTGTGCTCGCGGCGTATCTGCTAGCCATCAATGGTGTCGTTCATATGGTTTGGGCGCTTAAGTTTCGATCCTATAATCCTGGTCTTTGGACCGCGATCTTGCTTTTCATCCCTGGCGCTATCTGGATTTTCTCGACCGTTTCGGCGAGTACGGTAATCCACGCCGCTTCCGCAATGGTGGTGGTCATCCTTCACGCGGGTATCTTGGTTGCTGCGCGGCGACCTGCGTAACTGCGAGGCACTAAGTCTTCGGGGCGATACCCTTGAGACAACTGAGCATTGACTGAACCTTGTCTGTCCAGTGGACGTCCACATGCGTCACCATCCAGCTTTGCACCAGCCATATTGGTAAAGCAGGCGACACCTGTTCGATACCCTTTAAGCGCTCGGACAATGACACAGGCAAGAAACCGACGCCTTGGCCACGTAGCAAAGCATCCTCAATTACCCTGGGGTTTGTCGAACGTATCACAATCTGATCCGGGTCAGTGTTCTGAGCGAGCCAGACCTCGAACGGGGCAGGACTATTGACGTCTGGGTTGCCCACAATGTCATGGCCCCCGAGGTTTTGGTGCTGTGGCATGCCGCGACTGGCAATGTAGGCCTCATGCGCGAAAAGTGCGAACTCTAGCGAACAAAAAGGAAGGACGACGTAGTCTTCGTTCACCGGTTTTGCACCAACTCTGACCGATACATGCGCCTCCGCGTGTTCCAGACGAGACAACTCATCACCTGTGGTCACATGCACCCGCGTCAGCGGATGTTTTTGGCGAAACGCTAAGATGCCGGGCGAAATTAGGTCATTAAAGGGAGGCAGAGTGGCAACTGTGATCTCTCCTTCGATGTCAGAGTTTTGTACGCGTAGGCGACCTAGGAAATCCTCCAGCAAGCCATGAGATCGCCCGGCAACCTGCAAAAATTCACGCCCTACATCAGTTAATTCATAGCCGCGTCTGTGGCGGAGGAAGAGACGGGCCTCGATGGCGACCTCAAGAACATCAATATGCCGATTTACAGTCGCTCGGTGCACACCAAGCCTCTTTGCGGCCCCACTGACAGTCCCTGTCCGCGCTACCCAGTAGGCAGTATGAATCTCGTTCCAGTAGTCCATTTTCACCTCTTATGCGCATCTATGCGTCCTGGTTCAGATTTGAACCCTTAGCATGCTATATGAGCGCGCATAGTATGCGCTTTCGAGATCGTTGAGGCTCTCAGACCGGTTTGGCTAAACTCCGGACAACGTCAAAAGGATAGTATCTATGAAAGTGCTCGCTTTTGCAGCGTCCAACCATCGCCAGTCTATCAATCGTGCGTTGGCCGGCTATGCAGCCAAGCGTCTGCAGCGCATTCACCCAGGCGTAGAGATCGAGTTCATCGATCTGAACGACTACGAGATGCCGATTTACTCAATTGACAGAGAAAATGCCAACGGTGTGCATGCGTTGGCCCAAGAACTCTTCGGCCGAATTGGAGCCTCGGACGCTCTAATCGTATCTTTTGCCGAGTATAACGGCTTCGTCACCGCAGCCTGGAAAAACATCTACGATTGGATGAGTAGAATCGACCAAAAAGTCTGGCAAGATAAGCCATTGGCGCTACTCGCCGCCACGCCTGGTCCGCGCGCCGGGGAAAACGTACTTCAGACACAAGAACTTACGGCACCGTTCTTTGGCATGAACATCAAAGGCAAGTACGGCGTGGGAAACTGGCGCGATGTATGGGATGGATCAAACCTTACAAAGCCCGCCGATGTTGAAGCCATTGATGCGGTGGTTAAGGCGCTTTTGTCCTGACTTGCTACAAAGAGTTTAGGGGACATTCGGTAAGGAGGAGCATAAAATGTCGGCATCTAAGTTCGCCGTTATCACTGGATCAACAGGCGGCATTGGCAGTGCAATTGCTACTCAACTCGTTGCAAATGGCTGGGGTCTCCTACTCATTAATCGCAATACTCAAAAGGCCGAACATCAAAAGCGGCAACTTCAGCAGAGCTCTCCCGACGCCACAGTCGAGCTTTTCGAAGCCGATCTCATGGATGTTCTCCAGATAGTTAGGGTGTCGCAGGAAATTCAGGAACGTTTCCCATCAATTGATGCACTCTTTAACAACTCTGGTGTCCTGACCTCGCAACGGATCAACAGCGTGCAGGGCCACGAGTCCAATTACGCTGTCAACACTCTGGCACCTTACATACTGATAAAAAACCTTCGGACAGCATTGAGGCGGAGCGAAGGCGCAGCCCAAACGATGATCATAAACACGACATCCTCAGCGCAGAACGCTGTGAAATCGCTGGATGTAGAAGCTTTGTCCAATCCAGAAACCATTGGTGGTTTGACCGGTGCCTACGCTGCTACGAAACTCGCGCTGACCGCATTGGGGGCAGCTGTGTCCGAAAGTCTGGCTGCCGAGGGTATTAAAATCCGCTCTGTAGATCCTGGCCCGGTCGTAACGCCGATGACGAAAACCAGTGACGCAATGCCAGGTGTTCTGCGGCTACTTGTGCCGTTTCTTTTTGGCAAACCAGAGAAGCAGGCTAGGAAGATGATCAACGCCGCAAATCCGACCGAGTTTGGAGGACGCTCTGGTATCTACATCAGTAATGGAAAGGAAAAAGGAATGCCTCATCTGGCGCTTGAACTGTCAGTTCAAGCCAGCCTCATGCGCAAATTGGAAGCAGATGCGGTCGCTTAGCACATGTCGCTATCAAAGAAAGCGGGTAGGCATTTGCACTGCGAAGGTTACCAGTGCATCGGTGAAACACGATCCAATAGAGACACTAAACCAGTGCTCAATTTAACCAACACATTTTGGTTGAGAGTCGCCTTCAGCACGCGCTTTCACGTGCTCCCGCTCTTCATGATCACCATTCTAGTCGGTTGTGCTGCACGAGGTGACTTAGATACCGCACCGGCTGTGGAGAACGCCACGATTAGAGAGGTCTATGTCGCGCAGTTCCGACAGGAGTCCGGACAAATCCAAAGCTTTGGGGAGCGCCGGCCAAACCATCTTTCATTTCAGAGGCTTGATGTATCGGTTCCCCCCAGTCATGAGGTGGGTCAGATTGAGTGGCCTCATGGTTCGCCCAATGCAGAGACGGATTTTGTAGTTGTGGGGCGTCAATCATATCCAGATTTGCGAAGCTTCGCGCGGGCGGTGGCGAACTCAGATCAGTCCAGCGAGCAAGAAACGGTCATTCATGTTCATGGCTACAATACCACTCACGGAGAAGCCGTCTACAGCGCTGCACAGGTGGCTTTCGATATGGATATACCTGTTCCACTTGTCCTGTTTTCTTGGCCATCAGCAGCTCAAACATCAGGATACATCTACGATCGCGACAGTGCTTTGATCTCTCGCGATATGCTTCAACAACTGATCGTGGCATTCGCTACGCAGTCGAGCCGCGAAGTATTCCTGACGGGTCACTCGATGGGCGGGTATCTCTTGATGGAAACATTGCGTCAAATTGCCATTGAAGGTGACTTGAACCTTAAGAAAAACATTAACGGCGTGATGCTCCTATCACCGGATATCGACACAGAGCTGTTTCGGGAGCAGGCAAAACGTATCGGATCGTTGCCGGACCCCTTTCTCATTCTGGTAGCTGGTCAAGACCGTGCGTTGAAGATCTCTAGTCTGTTGACGGGCCGCGAAGTTCGGCTCGGATCGCTTACGAATCCTGAAGAGCTGGAGGGGCTGGCTGTGACCTTGGTAGACGTCGGTTCCCTATCTGATGGACAACGTTTCGAACACAATATTGCGACAACTTCTCCGGCGGCGATCGCGATCCTGCGGTCACTAAGCGACGTCGCCTCCCCAGGCGACTTACATATTGTTGATAGCATCGTCCGAGCAGACCAGGCTGAGGGGCTTTTATCTAGACTGCCCCTCGGCCAGTAATGGATCGAACATAGCAGCAATCCACATTCCTGTTTTGATTCGTCTTCTTCTCTTTTGTTAATCGCTTAGAACTCAATCTATCGCCGTCGAACGGATGATGAATGCAATGACATTGCGAAGTCTATTGCAGTATCCGCAATTCAGGCGTTCTTGATGACTCATTATCATTCATAACATGCGCGCTAGCCGATCTTTATACCTCTGAGTAGGATGCCACAGTGGAAACATGTAGTTACCTTGCATGAGGTTCCCTATGAAACGCTCAATTCTCCTATCGATAATCGTTTCTGTAAGCATCTCTAGCGCTGCATCCGCGCAGCAACTGACAGAAACGGACCCCTATAGACCTTACCCCCTCGCTCAAATCTCTAATGAGATCTTGTATCCAGCGGCGCAGCCACCTGAAGGCACCGTCAGTCGCCATGGTGAGATCGAATACCTGGCGCAAAACGTTTTTGGAACGCACTGGTATGTCGAGGCAAATGGGGCGGTTTGGCACTTTGTGACGGCCGGTGATCCCAAGGACGAAGCGATCCTCTTCGTCCACGGCCATCCGGACACCTGGTGGTCTTGGCACGAAGTCATGTCGTATCTTGCGGATGATTTCTATGTGATAGCCGTCGACACTCTTGGGTACGGCCAGTCGGACAAGCGCCTGGACCTCAATCTAACTTATAGCGGCGTCGCAACCGGCGTCGCGGCTCTGATGACTGAGATTGGCATCGAGGCGTTCAATTTGGTCGGGCACGATCGAGGGTCGGTGGTCGGTGACCACATGGTGTCTCAAGACGACATCAATCCCCGTATTCTGGCCTATCTGCGCATGCAACAGTCTGCGGATCAGCCGCACGGTTTGCCACGACCTGATCACGCGGGCATGACAGAGGTGTCTTTTCACAGCAATCCAACGCTCATTCGGGACCTGTTCGAGAGCAACTATTTCTCCGTTGAGATGAGCGAAGAGCATATTGCGCGAGCGACGTGGGAGTATGGCTTTGAAGGCACCGCAGAGGCCGCAGCTGTCCGTTATTCAGATGCCAGCTTCGACAAAGAACTGGAGTTTCGGCTGGCTGAGGTCTTTCCGCGTATGACAATGCCAGTCGTGTTCATGCAAGGCGCTCATGATCCTGGACAGCGTCCGGAGGAGTACTGGCGCACCGCAGATATGGTGCCCGATGGCAAAGTCCTCATCGTGGATGCGAACCATTTCATTCAAGCCGAACAACCGAAATTGGTCGCCGATGCGGCGCGAGACCTGTTCGACTGAAAGAGCGCTCTCCCCTCAATAAGCCGTCTGTATCCGGCACGATCTCACAATACTGCGGCACCTGTGAAACGTGTCGGAAAGGAGGAAAAACGATGCTGAGAAAATTCGATTTGACCATGATGTGCGCGGCGCTGTGTCTGGCATGTGCGGGTGGCGCACTCGCCCAAGACAGGGATCCGTTTGCGCCTCCCACTCGGTCTCAGGACCAGGGTTTCATTTACCGCAATTCGATCCCACAGGGATTTGAAACCCATATCCTCGTCAACAACGAACAGGACCAGGCCCGAGCAGAACGGATCATCGAATTCTACGAGGTGCTCTCAACCCGCCCAACGATCGAAACCGTCGGTGAATACGTGTCGGACCAGTACATTCAGCATAGCACAATGTTGCCAAACGGGCGTCAGCCGCTGGCGATGTTGTTCAAAGGCTCAGTCGACGAGTACCCCGTCAAAATTGATGTTCACAAGGTGATCGTCGTTGGCGATTCCGCAATGGCACACGTCAATTTTCGCAATCTGGATAATGATGATCCGGATGACATGGGAATGGCTGCGGTCGACATGTACCTCTTTGATAGTGAGGGGAAAATCACAGAACACTGGGATGTTCTACAGACGGTGCCAAGCCATGCGCCAAATCCGAACGGTATGTTCGTCACTCTGTTCGAGGGGGAGTAAGGCAATGGAATTTAAATCTCTTCTCGCTGGAACGGTTTTGGCTACCACATTCCTGTTCCACGCACCTGCGTTGTCGGACACACCACCCGCCCCAGAGGCCGATCAAGCCATCGCCTTCTACGATCGACAGAAGATCGACATCAGCAACTTGCGCGATTTCTACAACGGCTTGCTGATGTCGGACGCAATGATCCACGCCGATGCCATGTTTGACGCGGAAACAAAGTGGCGTCTCACATTGCGGCAGATGATTGGTGCAGGCAGTCGTCACCACATTGCCAGAAGCGCCTATCAGCTTTCGCTTATGGGCGTCCCAAAGGACGAAATTACCGCCATTTTTGCACCGAACTACGTGGAAACACTGCAAGACCCCCGACTGAAAGCTGCATTCACGTTCATCGACAAGATCAGCCACTACCCGATTACAGTCTCGGCGGATCTTCACGCATTGTTACGCAGAAATTATACGGATCGGCAGATCTCCGAACTTATGCAGCTCGGCGCGATCAACAACGCCTCGGCAACACATGACGCGGTCTTGCCTATTGTCACGGATCAGGAAACGCTGGATTGGGCGACGGCAAACCTGTCTTCGGTCGGATGGACACCTGGTCCAAATGCGGCAAGCTCTTCCGCAGAACAACGAACAAACCCGTTTGTCGGACAGGTCTTGTCGCAGTCTGTGGCCGAAATCGATGCAACGTGGCAGCGCGAAGATCTCGGCGCGGTCGATCCAACTTTTGCAACAGATTGGGTCAATTACATCACCGGGTATGATGTGCCAGAGATGACTTTTGATGGTGACCGCGATGGTATCGAAGAACCCTTCGACGCGGCTCCAACGACGGTTCTGGAGTGGGAGGCAGAAGGCGCGCGCGCAGCCAACCTTCCATCAGGAAACAGCAAAGCCTTCGATGTTGCGGCCTACGACTACGCTTACTTCCAAAGCGCCTCAGCCATCGACAGCACGGTGCCCTACAGCGATCGAAACCGCTTTGACACCTACTGGCCGCGACAAGCCGCCTTCGGCACGCTCGCGATGGATGCCTACATCCTACAGACCGAGCGCACATTCGATCACGATGAGGTCTGGTCGATCTTCTTCGTCTACCAACTTGCGAGCGGCTGCGTGCACTGCCAGGCACATGGTGCCTTTGGTATTTTTGACTACACAGAAGATGAGTACTTCCAGGACGAAATCCCGCCCGAGGATCTGCCTGGCCTAATATCCTACATTCAGTCGCTTCTTGACTTTGAGCGCTCAGAGGCTGTGACGCCTGCGATGAAAGCCGCTATGCGCCTCGCCCGCGACGCGGCACGCCTGCCATCACGCGTGACGGCCGCGCACATCGAAGAACTTCGCCGGCACTACACGGACCGGGAAATTCAGGAAATCATGGCGATTATCGTGGTCAATGCATGGCTTTCAAGCAGCATGCAATCCATGGCCACAGTCACGGATCAGCTCAGCATGTCATGGGCCATTCGGCACTTGGGACCAAAGGGCTGGAAACCAGGCGTGCACACCGGCTTGCCAAGTGAGCAACGTCCATATCACATGAGCCAATTCTTCGACAAACTCTTCGCTGACATGGCCACAGGCAAAGTGCCAGACGCGGCTTCTGATTGGACTGGTTTGGTCATTCCATTGGCCACGGATCAGGATGGTGACGGTGTCGAGGATGCCTTCGACGGTTTTCCGACAGATGCCAGCCGATGGGCGGATACGGATCGGGACGGCACTGAGGATCGCTTGGACTCGGACATAGATGGCGATGGGTTAGAGAACGACTTGGAGTTAGCTTCAGGCACTTTCCCGTACAAAGCGGATTCAGATGGAGACGGGATCTCGGATGCTGAAGAGCGTTCTGCAAGCACCAATCCCTTGGACCCCAGGGATTACTAAGTGCCTGGCGGCTGGTACCGCAGCACTCCTGCTCCGCAATGTCGCTTCTGGAGACGCTGTATCACCTCCGATCGGTCACTTACCCCACTCGCATGGATCGAAGGTCATCTCATGTTCCGATAGGAAGGGTGAATCGGTGAGAAAAATATTGATTGTTCGGTCCTTGCTGATCGGGATCAGTGTCTCCATCGGTTTGAATGTGGATACTGCTTCGGCGCAGGAGGAACCCACGCAAAACTTCCCTTATATTGGCGGTAATATCATTTCGAGATTGGGATACGATGGCAATTATAGATCAGAAGCGCCGCTGATTGAAACAGACGACGTTTTCGTTCAGATCATCGCCAGTCCCATTGTACATTTTTCCGACAGGCTTCGATTTAATACCGAACTCAGGGTTGAGACTGTTACGCCGCCAACTGAGGATCGTACGTTCGAAGATCAGGGGCTGTTCGCGCGTATTCTGCAGTTGGAGTATGATGTCACAGATCGTCTATCGGTTCATGCCGGTAAAATGACCCCATCATTCGCTCTGGCATCCTTCATAATTCCAGGTATGTATGGCAACAGCTACAACAAAGAGATTGAGCTGATTGACCGTGTAGGACTGGGCGCTGACTACGATTTCGGCGATGGCCAAAGAGGCACGCACACTCTCTCGTTCAACGCCTTCTTTGAAGATACGAGCGTTTTCTCTGAGTCCCTCGGAACCAATCGAGGAAGAACTTCCATTGACGATGGCGGGGCCAGCAACACGGAAGGTCTAGATTCATTTGCCCTGTCTTTGGAGGGGCGAGACATGCCTCGTTTCCCAGGCCTGACGTATAAGTTAGGTTTGCTGCATCAAAAGCGAGGTATAGACGGCGTTGCCGACGAGAACGGATTTTCCGCGACTGTCATGCAGACGCTCGAAAACTCGAACGGTGACGAGTGGAACTTCATCGGAGAGTTCGCTGCCTTCGAAAATTTCGAGGGCACTGACGATGACATCATATACGCCAGTGGCGGCATCGTTTATCGCACGGGCCCTTGGATGGCCGTCCTTTCAGGAACATGGCGTCCAAGGTATCTTGCCGATGGAGGGCAATTTGATGACTATTCGATTCAGACGTCGCTCGAGTACGACTTAGGAAACGGCTTCTCACTGGCCGTAGCCCATGAATTCAACCGAGACGAAAACCTCGATAACAGAAAGTTGGGCTTTCGGTTTTCCAAGGTGATCGAGCTAGGTAAATAATGTTTGTAGATTCAATGCTTCGAACACTGATTTACCAGTCAGTCAGCTGCCGTCGTCTTACTCAAGTTTTGTCCCACCATTCCGTGTGGCCAAAACTGACGACCGGCCGATATTTTGGTCCACCCCAGTCGTTCGGCATTCGATAACCCAAGTAAAACACAACCAGACTGATCACAGCGCAAAGTGCCAAAAGCGCAAAGGCCATAGATGTACCTGCGTAGCCTTTGAAAAGATCTGAATAAAAGACTTCGGGTTGGTCTGGGAGATAGGTCACATTGAATTTTCGGCCAACTGTGAGACCTTTTGCATATCTTCCGCGCTTGTTAAGCGAATCCTCGATCCACTCGCCATCTGAAGTATGGAAGCCGTAACGAATGTCAACCCGTACACCACCTGCGGCACCGGTCTGACGTGCCAGCCAATTCCTCCGAGGTTGGCTTCTTTCAACAATCTCTGCTTGGGTCTGAACCCCGCTTGCTTCGAGCGCCTCAAGGATTGGTCGATTTACGACAAGAATCCAGAAAACCATCCCAAGTATTGCTGCCAGCATCACCGCGAGAATGAACAGCCTGTAAGGTATGTTGAACACGCGCATGCCGCATCTCTATCTCAAAAAGTAGGCGAATTCGTGACTATAGGGGATCGCAACTGTTCCCAGTCTGATTTGAACTTTGATCTTTGTCAGAAAAATATGCGATATGCATGAATCGCTACGCGGTAGGAGAACTATTCGGTTTGCGTGCTATCCAGTGAGATCATTGCTCAACAAAAAAATTCCTTATTAATTGCAAGACCTCCCGTGGCTTCTCTTCAACAAGAAAGTGACCGGCGTCCAGTTCGATGAGAGACGGGTTTTCTACTTCATCTTCCCATACTGCGGGATAGTCGAATCCCCCGGTGTTTGAGCGTGATCCCCAGATAACCAAGGTAGGCACGCGGATTTTTTCGCTAGCATCAGCTTTATCGTGTTCAATGTCGATACCCGCGCTTGCGCGATAATCCTCGCTCATTGCATGAAAAGCATCTGCAGAGCCATTGGTTGCTTCGTAGTCCTCCCCTGCGCGGACATCGTCCCCCGCTGACATCCGGGCGAACTCCCCTGCTTGAGGCCCCATAAGCGTTTCTGGCAAAGGATAAGGCTGTGACCAAAATGTCCATGCCCAGAACCGGTTGGCAACCTGCCTATTCATATTCTCCCAAACGTAAGTCGCTGGGATTATGTCCATAACAACCATTTTTCTGACTGCTTGAGGATGATCTTTGGCCAACCTTCTGGCGACATGCGATCCTCGATCGTGCGAGGCGATGAAGAAGCTGTCGAAGCCTAGCTCGGCCATCAAGTGTATTTGATCTTGGGCCATCTGCCTTTTGGAGTAATCGCCTTGCCTAGGTTTGTCGCTCCTCCCGTAACCACGTAGATCAGATGCGATTACCGTGAATTCCTTCGCAAGTTGTGGTGCAAGCTCCCACCACATGACATGAGATTGTGGCGCGCCGTGCAGGAGAAGCAGTGGCTCACCAGCGCCGCCAACCACAGCGTGAATCTTTACGCCGTCTACAACAACCTCCACATCTTTGAAGCCGACAAAAAACTCTTCTGTGGTAGACACGAGATCATTTGTATCTGCTGCGGCAGTGCCTCGAAAACAGACAAACAGGACCAACAACACTGGAACTAATGCCGTTACTGGCTTCATGTTGCGTATCCTAATTTATGTGGCCTTTCGTTATGCGGCCTGACCCTGTTGCTCAAAGAGCCTGAAGCAGGAGCCTTATGTGTCTTTATGCTGGATCACACCTGAAGGCAGACGCTTGCACACGATAAACGCTAGACTCCGATTCTAGAGCGCCAGAACTTAGATTTCGGACAAAGATACTGCGGTACATCAATGGGTGCTAGGTGCCGAATTCGGCATAGAATGCGCGTTGATACTGCAGTGTTGTTAGCCAGTGGCCCTAAGGCCAACCTCATAATCTACGCATCAACTAGCTGAAAAAATGCCAATTGTCGTGAGAAGTAAGATCGAGAGCCGACGACAAGCGCCATTCTGAAAACGGTCGTTTTTCGGAGAGTGAGGCAGAGCCTAGCGTGAGCTGACTTTGGAACTCGAGCTGTCTCCGAAAACTATATCTTGAAACAGATTCTCCGAAAAGCTATGCTTATGGTGAGTTTTCGGAGGACACTGTGTTGCTTGTCGGCTATGCCCGCGTCTCAACCCAAGATCAAAGGCCCGAACTGCAGCTCGACGCGCTGTCCGCCGTCGGCTGCGAAAAGGTCTTCGAGGAAAAGGCGTCCGCCGCGCAGCGGGATCGCCCGCAGCTACAAGCAGCCATTGAGTATATGCGTGATGGCGACACGCTCGTGGTGTGGAAGCTCGACCGTCTGGCACGGTCCATCAAGCAGTTGATCGAGACCGTCGAGATGCTCGAAAATCGCGGGATCGGATTTCGGTCGATCACCGAAACCATCGATACGACCACCTCAGGCGGGCGACTGGTCTTTCACATCTTCGCGGCCCTTGCCGAATTCGAGCGCTCGATCATCCGAGAGCGGACCGTCGCGGGTTTGGCTTCTGCCAAGGCCCGGGGACGTCTTGGTGGGCGGCCTCCGGCTTTGTCGTCCGAAGATCTCACCCATGCACGGGCCATGCTTGCCGATCCGGAGATCACCGTCGCGCAGGTGGCAAAGCGGCTTGGCGTGGCACCATCAACGCTCTACCGGCACATGCCCGGCGCGCGCAGCAAGGTGTCGGAAGGCTCGTAATGCTGTTTGCTTGCCACTTAGAAGCCCGACTGCCCGACGCGAACCTAGCGCGAGCCTATTGTGTCCTCGTGTCTCGGGACTTGTTTGGGCTCTACACCGTCGATGTCACCTTTGGCCGGATTGGCCGCCCTGGCAGCACTCGACGCTACACGGTCGAAGACCTCGAGGCGGTTCGGGCAAAGCTGCGCGAGGTTCTGAGACGTAGGCTTTCAGCACCGCGACGTTTGGGCGTGGCCTATGTCTGCCGGTCAGTGTTCGATCCCCAAGGTTGGCTGGCCGAGGATGGCCTGCAACTCGCCGCCGCGTGATCAATCACATCATGCTGGAGCGAGCCTGGCAAAGATGCCAACACCATTAGTATGGCATCAGGAAAATCAGTTGACCTTCAAAGACGTGCGGCCTTCAAAGAAACTGCGCGAAGCATCGTTCAGGAAGATCGAGCGGCTAAGAAGTACGGCTACTCCCAAAGTACGATCGGCGCGATTGAGCGCGCCCTAAAGGCGGCTCTTGATCGGAAAGCTGTCGGGGAAGATAAAGCGCCAGAGCAACTACGAGATGGCGTTACCTGGTAACAAGTGCCGCCCCGTGCTCGAAACACCCTCATTTCTATGACCTACGCTATGAGCTCCCGGCTTAATTTCTCCATTGCCACGTCTGATGCTATCCAGCGCTTTATCAACGATGGCAAAATGCGCAGGAGTATCGAAGGACCGGATGGGTCGTTAAGCGATCACTCCGTTGCAGATGGTTCCGCACGTCCGTTGATCTCCCTTGGTTTGATCGCTGAGGACTCCGCTCATCGTGATCGAGTTGAACTCACCGAGATCGGCCTCGCAGTATGTCGAGACTACTGGCGGCGCTCAGATGCAGATGATCCCTCGCTACCGCAACTGAACATTCGCGCGACCTGACCACAACTCAAGCCATTGGTTGCCGCTGGCGTGTCAGCAGTTGACATCTCCTACTTACAACAATATTGTTGTGGGCATGATTGCTGGCTACATAACGATCCCCGGTGCACCGTGGCCGGTTCTGCCACCGGGCATCCATCCCGCGACCCTGCAGGAGGTGGAGCAACACTTTGCGTACAACGCAAGGCGACGGCAACTATTCCAAGGCCTCGTCGACGCAGCGACCAACCTGGCCCAGGCAGGCTGCCAAGGGCTCTACCTGGATGGCAGCTACGTTACAGACAAGCCCGTCCCGGGCGACTTCGACGTCTGCTGGAACCCGCAAGGCGTGGACCGTCAGCTTCTCGACCCCGTCTTTAGTCAGTTCTCCAACAAACGCGCCGCGCAGAAACAAAAGTTCGGGGGCGAGTTCTTTCTCTCGACCACCCGCGCGGACGCACAAGGCCGGACCTTCATCGATTTTTTCCAGATTGAGAAGTTCACCGGTCAATCAAAGGGGATCATCCTGATCGACTTGACCAGCGACCCCATGCTCCAACCACAGGTGACGCCATGATCTACAGCGATAAACAGTATGGCCTCTCCAGCGGTGAACTCGCCAATTTGAAGGGCGCACTCGCCGCGACGGAGGCGCAGCCCACCGAAGATGAATGGGTGAAAGAACTCGAAATCGAAGGCCTCAGAAGCCAGATAGCCGAGCTAGAAGCTGATATTGCCCATTACGATATGCTCAAATCGGGCGCGATCAGCTTTGCGAAATCGTTCTCTCTGGATGCGCTTCCAGGTGTTCTGATTGAGGCGCGCATTGCCTCCGGCAAAAGCCAAACCGAACTCGCCGACGAGATCGGCGTCCAGGCTCAGCAAATTCAACGATACGAGACCACTAATTATATGGGCGCAAGCCTGGCTCGTCTGATCAAGGTCTCGAAAGCCCTGAACGTTCACACCGCTGGCCTATTCGAAACCGAAGCCAAGCAAAACGGCGCAGTTTTTGCTTGGGAGGACATCGATAATGTCGTGTGGCGGCAAATGCCAGCGCGTGAAATGGCCAAACGGAAGTGGTTCGATGTGCCGCGCGGGGCCGATCTCGTTGAGCGCGCCAAGAACTA
Organism: uncultured Paracoccaceae bacterium; assembly: GCA_937884725.1. Taxonomy (GTDB): domain Bacteria; phylum Pseudomonadota; class Alphaproteobacteria; order Rhizobiales; family Amorphaceae; genus Acuticoccus. Next base: position 5,073 of record CAKZYH010000229.1, on the reverse strand, counting down.
TTTCCTAGAAGCTGCAGGACCGCAGTTTGCGACCGCGCTCCATCGCAAGAAGATACGCGGTGCCACACTACCGAACGAGTACGCGTTGCTCGCTTGGCAAGCACGCGTCTTGGAACGTGCGCGAACCCGTATCGAAGAAGAGGACGTGCCACCGTTCCGCTTCGATGATCGTTGGCTAGCCGACCTCATCAAGCTGACCAGGCGCAAGGACGGGCCGAAGCGGGCGCGGACTTTGCTCGCAGAACACGGCATCGTCTTAGTGACAGAAGAGCACCTGCCCGGGACCTATCTTGATGGTGCCGCCATGCTGAGTAGCACCGATCGTCCGGTCATTGGCCTCACCTTGCGCCATGATCGTCTCGACAACTTTTGGTTCGTTCTGTTCCACGAACTTGGCCATGTGTTCCTGCATCTCTTTGACGGTTTGCGCTATGATTTCTTCGATGATGAAGCGTCTTCAACAGAGGACAAAGTCGAGTTGGAGGCTGACCAATTCGCGTTGAACACGCTGATCCCTGACGAGCTATGGGACCAATGCTTGTCACGCTTTGCACTTTCAGCAGAAGCGGTCGAGATGGACGCCGAAACGCTTCGGATTGACGCTAGCATCATCGCTGGACGTATCCGAAAGGAGCAAGGCAACTACACGATCTTAAACGACCTTGTCGGGTATCAAAAAGTCCGGTCACAACTACAGGAGATCAGCGATGATCTTGAGTGACAACATGTATGTCCCGGCACTGCGTTGGCGTCAGGGCGAGTATCAAGCGCTCCTGCGATTGAAAAAAGCTGTGAAAGATCAAGTAGTTCCCTTCGTGACGATCCCGGAAGTCGAATTCGACTTCGAGCTCTGGCAACCAAAGAAGACCGTCCATGAGCACGTATTGCCGTTCCCCGGCCGGTTTCGGACGAAATGGGGCGCTCGACCAGCCTGGATCAACTTGGATGACAAGATCGCTGTTGGCCGGATGGATTCCGGTGCGCATGTCTTCGATTACATCTTCGACACGCTGCGACCCCATCAGGCATTCGCCATTCCGGCGCTACCCCTATCTGCCGATACCGACACCATCGCCGCAGCCAATCGTGCAATTGCGAGCGATCAGCACGGCGTCGCGATAACCCTTCGCCTTGAAGACCTGATGACCGGCAATCCCAAAGCCAAAGTGGTCAAGATCGCTGACGCTGCCGGTGCCGATCTAGGCGACACAGATTTGATCATCGATCTTCGAGCTCCGAATTTCGAGCCGTATGCCGCTTTTGCGAACGCGCTTGTCGTCGCGATGCGTAAGATGGGTGACCTCACGATTTTCAGGAACCTGGTGCTATTGTCGACGGCGATCCCAGACACCTTTGCCGACGTCGCCAAGGGGACAGACCAACTCCCTCGGCATGACTGGCTTTTCTACAAAGCCTTGGTGGCTGCACTGCCAAGCGGCATGCGCAAGCCAACCTATGGTGACTATACAATTGTCCATCCAGAGTTTGTCGCCCGTGACATGCGAATGATCAAAGCGGCTGGCAAAGTCGTGTATACGACACCTGAAACCTGGGCGACACGGAAAGGCGGGGCGTTCCGTGGCAACGAAGCTCAGATGCACTCGCATTGTGCAGAGATTATGAAAGACGGTCGCTTTCAGTTCTGCGGACCAAGCTTCTCATACGGGGATGACTACATCGCAAAATGTGCGGCAAAGCAGGAAGGCCCGAGCAATCAGACTCGCTGGAAAGACGTCGCCATTAACCATCACATCACGATGGTCGCGAGTGATCTCGCCACGTTCGCCGCTGCATCATAGCGGCTTTTATGCAGGCGGTTAGTTGGTTTTCCGTCACCGTCTTTGTTAGCGCTTCGTACAACACGGCACGCGGCGCTCGCAGGTCAGATTTGGATGCACCTTGCCCTGCTAGAATCGCCTGCGCTTCCTCCCGCCAAAGCAGATGGGCCATCACATACCTATCTACACTTGGGTTGCGCCGTGTACGCCGCAACACCTCGAAGTGCACCGCCCCTCTCACTCCCTGAAACGCTCGTAGGACGCCAACCCACGACGGCGCACTCTCGACCGCCTTCTCAACATGGCGATCCGCGACCACTAGGGTCAGCTTCTGCAGTGACTGGCCATACATCTCGAGCTGATCCGACAGACGATCAAGGCTGTCGACTGCGCTCTTGATCTCATAGCCATGCAAAACCCCATTGATGACCGCGACATCTATCCGCCGTCTCGCATGGGCCAGGCCAAGCTCATGAACCACCAAGCTATTATCATCATCGACATGATGACCGAGCCTTTTAGCGATCAAGGCATCGCGAATACGCCTGTCATTCAGCGTGACAGCGCCTTCGTTCATTGTTTTTTTCTCGGTGCTGAGATCATTTGCAGAACCGTGCTGCCCCCCTCCAATCGGCCGAGCCACACGCGAAAAGTATCACACTGCCTTTGTCTTGATATCATGTGAATATCATTTGGAATCTCGGCGGACAAGGCCTGGTCCGCTGCCGCTCGATTGCCGAGATGCAGCAGCCCCTTGGCCGAGAGCGGTGTGCCCTCAGGCTGACGGTGCGCATGTTCCAGGATGCGTTCGGTTAGATGCTTGCTGCTCACATTGTCTCTCCTGATGTCAGAAACTTTGCTCCTTTTCTGACAGTCCTCAAGTGCGTAGAGATTCCCGCATAAGGCGCTCGATGCTACAGAGATGTCAACATGGTGTCAGTATGATGTCTTGCGCTACTTCGATGAGTCAGATCGCGTGCCGACGATAAAACCGAACCGCAAAGCACCTCAGTGCAGAGCATAGGCTCTGCCCCTTTGCGCGTTCCCGCGCAATCTCACTTACCAGCTCCACAAGCCCTCGGTTTCGAAGTGCGGCAATCTCTTCCAACCAAAACCAGACTTCCGGTTCGAGTCGCAGGCAGTATCGTTGACCTTGCCGGCGAAAGGTCCGCTGCTCGAAGCTCATCGGACTGTCCCCCGATCCCGCCAAAACTCTCCGACAAAGATCCGGACGGCTGACGCCAAAGACCGATCCTTCGCTCGGCCTTGATCAATCCGCGTCACCAGCTCATCAACGGACCGTCCATGCTCACGCGCGATCTCGTCGAGTCCCAGCCAAATGGAAGCCTCAAGACGAAGGCTTGTCCGCCGCCCATTAATGATCACGCTTCGAGGTTGCCCCAAGCGGCTTCGGGCAGAGCGGCCACACGCATCTCGTTCCATAGGCAACTCTGGCTCCCTGAGAAGGCGTTCGCCTTAAACGCGCGATCAAAGATCCAAGAGATTACAACTTACCCGCGTACAATAAAGCCTCGCAAAATGCTTCACTTTACTTAACTCTTTCCCGCATCTCATCTTTCCTACAGACACATGCAGCCACGATGACAAAACGTCTCACGAGTGGTCGCGCTAATCTCTGCAAAGAGACCAAATTCGACTAGTCGAGTCGTGTGATTGCCGCATGCCTCAGTCGGCACCGGGCTCTAGACGCTCGCGTCCCAAGCCACCGCTAACGGCGTCTTGGCCATCCGGTGACGATCCCTTGCGGAACAGAAGATCTCCGGCGCAGACGCGCCTCCTCAAGGGGGCAAGGGACACTGCCCCTATCCCCTCCACCACGCAGGACTACAGCACTGGCAGGACTTCGTTCGGCGCAAGGCAAAAGTGCCCTGCCCCGTCCGCAGCCCGGCCATGCCCGCCTGCATAGTGCCCCCCTACCCCGGTCTCGGCGACGGCCAAGGGTTGCAGCAGCAGCTGCACGCCCTCGGCGTGATTTTGGAAAAGGAGACCAACATGACGGTTCAGCTCCACGCTCAACCCTATGATCTATCGGCGACCGGGTTCTATTTTGAGGCCCACGAAGAATACATCGAAAAAGCATCCGCCCTGCGCAACGACCACGGTGACCGCGTCGAAGAGTTTGAAATACAGTTCATTGATGGAAATGCCATTGATGGCGCACTCGCCGACGCCATCGACCTAAGCCAAGCCAATCTGAAAACCTACTTCGCTGCCATCGAGGCGTGGGATGATCATGACAAAACCCGCGTGATCATCGCGGTTGGCGAGTGTGGTTATGATTTCGACACCGACACCCAGCCCGGCGATTTTGACGTGGACATCTACCACCTGAACAGCCTGCGCGAGCTGGCCGAACAGTTCGTAGAAGACGGCCTATTCGGCGACATCCCTGAGCGCCTTGCACCCTATCTCGATTACCACGCCATCGCCCGTGATCTGGGCCACGATTACAGCGAAACCGAGATCGGTGGCCAACGGCTGATCTACCGCTGCGCTTGACAGGAGCGCAGCCCCAAACCGCCCGGCTCCCCAGAATGCAAAGGGCGGTTTGAGGGTGCGGTCCCGCGCCAAACCTCAAAATGGAGATCAACCAATGACCCAGACCATCACCACCACCATCACCGACCTACCCCTGTCAAAGCTGACCCCCGCAAAGGGCAATGTCCGCAAAACCAACACCGGTTCGCTAGAACCGCTGATCGCCAGCCTACGGGCGCACGGCCTAATCCAAAATCTCACGGTGCGCCCAATCCTCAACAAAAAAGGCCACAAAACTGGACGCTACTGCGTTGTGGCCGGTAACCGGCGCTTAGCCGCACTCCAAGCCTTGGCCGAGACCGGAGACATCGAAGCCGAAACCCCCCTGCCCTGCCACGTGCTGGAAGACGCCGACGATACCGAGATTGGTCTGGCGGAAAACGTCATGCGGGTGGCCATGCACCCAGCCGACCAGTTCATCGCCTTCAACGCTCTCGCAGAAGCTGGGACACCCGCAGAAGATATCGCCGCCCGCTTTGGTGTGACAGCGCTCTTTGTGAAACAACGGCTCAAACTCGCCCGTGTTAGCCCAGCCCTGTTTGAGACCTACCGCGAGGGTGGGATGACCCTGGATCGGTTGATGGCCTTCACCTTGGTCGAGGATCATGCCGAACAAAACCGCGTTTGGGAGGCCCTACCCACTTGGAATCGCAACCCCAGCACCATTCGGCGCGCCCTCACCGCCGAAAGCGTGCCAGCTACCGACCGGCGGGTCATACTGGTGGGGCTCGACCGG